>JAASSH010000518.1 GCA_021767985.1 Gammaproteobacteria bacterium
AATCGAAGGTCTAAGAGTGCTGGTGGTGCACGCCAATCCACCCGCCGAGCAAAACGGGGGTATCAAGCTGCTCGATCAGCAGGGCAGTATCATCGAAGACCTTCGGCAGGAATGGACCAGCAACCTGGCCGGAATCGATAGCGATGTATTGATCGTCGGGCACACTCACCAGGTTTTTGCGCTGCCGCTGGGCGAGGTTTTCGTGGTCAATCCGGGCAGCTCGGTTTTCAATCACAGCTGCATGATTCTGTCTTTACCCGAGCTGACGGTGCGCGAGTTCGCACTCGGCCGACAGAACATCGTCAGGTGCTGGAATTTCAGTATGCTTTTTGGTTCGGGACAAGTTGCTCCGTCGGCTCGCGGTCAGCACAAGGCGAATTGAGTCCCGGTAACTATCTCGTCCGACCGTTAAAACCTTACGAATACTCGCGAGCTGCCGATTAAGATGGCTACATATATATGAACTATAATTAATTCAGCCCGATTGCTTCTATTCGGATGCGGGCATTCGAATTGCTGATCCGATAATCCGATGGCACTAGACCTTGTAAACACCACCGTATTATTACTGGCCCTGAGTTTACTGCAGGGTTTTGTCTTGCGCGTGTTTCGCAAAAACGCCTTGTGGCAGCAACTGGTGTCCGGACTGCTGTTTGCCGGCGCCTGCCTGTTCAGCATGACGATCCAGATCGCCCTCGTGACGGGCAGCATGATCGACTCCCGCGCCATGATACTGAGCCTCGGTGGCCTGTTCGGGGGACCGCTGGTGGCGCTGGTAAGCCTGGGCCTGGTATCGGCCTTCGTCATCTTCGTCGGTGACGGCGGCTGGGTCGATGCCGGCATCCTCGTGGTAAGTACCCTGCTGGGCCTGGCGTTTCGTTACGGATCCTCGCGCGACTGGTTCAGGCCGGGTTTTCTGCAGTTCATGGCGTTGGGCTTCGTGGTTCACGCCTGCGCCGGGCTAATGTTAAACAGCTTGCCGGTGGCGGGCTCCAGCGGCCAGTGGGCGCAGCTCACGCTGCCGATGATAATCGTGTTCTCGGTAGCAACTGCCCTGCTGGGGCTGCTGCTGGTCGATATCGAAAAGCGAGTCAGGGCCGAATCCGCACTGATCGATAGTCAGGCACTGATGTCGCATCACCTGGAAAACACGCCACTGGCCGCGATCACCTGGGACCAGGACTTCCGCTGCACCCAGTGGAACAAGGCGGCCGAGAATATGTTCGGCTACAGCGCAGAAGAAGCGATCGGCAAACACGGCAACGAGTTGATAGTTCCCGAGGCTCTCAAACAGGAAATGGAAGACCGGTTTGACGACCTGGTCAAAAACGCGACCGGATCGCAGAAAATCAACGAGAACGTTACCCGGGACGGACGGGTTATCATCTGCGAATGGTATAACACACCAATTTACGACGAGCAGGGTGCGACCGTCGGAATCGCATCGCTGGGTGAGGACATTACCGCCAAAAGAGAGGCCGAGAAGCTGATCTGGCAGCAGGCAAACTACGACAGCCTGACCGGCCTGGCCAATCGCAAGCTGCTGCAGGATCGTCTCGAGCAGGAGATCAAGAAGGCCAACCGGACGGATCAGAGCGTTGCCCTGCTCTACCTCGATCTCGACCAGTTCAAGGATGTCAACGACACCCTGGGGCACCAGGTCGGAGACAGATTGCTGCAGGAGGCAGCTAACCGACTATCCGACTGCATTCGGCAGGTGGATACCGTCGCACGGCTCGGGGGTGACGAGTTCACCATCATCATGGGCGGACTCGACGACTACGCCAGCGTGGATCGGGTCGCCAGCGCAGTTCTCGACCATATGTCGCGACCGTTCAAGTTTGGCGACGAAACGGCCTATGTCTCCGCCAGCATCGGCATTACCTTCTATCCGCAGGATGGCACCGAGACCGACCAGCTATTGAAAAACGCCGACCAGGCCATGTATGCCGCCAAGAATCTTGGGCGCAACTGCTTCCAGTACTTCACGCCGTCGATGCAAAAGGCCGCGATGACCCGCATGTCGACCGTAAAAGATCTGCATAAGGCCTTGTCGAATAGCGAATTCGTGCTGCACTACCAGCCAATCGTGGATTTGGTTAGCGGGGACATATGCAAGGGTGAAGCCCTGATACGCTGGCAACATCCCGAGCACGGACTGATGACCCCGGACCGATTCATCACCTATGCCGAGGAAACGCGTCTGATCAACGAGATTGGTGACTGGGTTTTTCGCGAGGCGCTGGACCGGGTCAGTCACTGGCGCCAGACTTACAATCCGGAGTTCCAGGTGTGTATCAATGCATCCCCGATCCAGTTCGACTCGAAAAGCACGCATGTCGATCACTGGATCGATCACCTGCAGCAGCTCGAACTGCCCGGAAGGTCGATCGCAATCGAAATCACCGAGGGCTTGCTGATGGAAAACGTTGGCAAGTTCACCAAGAACCTGTTGATGTTTCGGGATGCCGGTATCCAGGTCTCGCTGGATGACTTTGGCACCGGCTACTCGTCGCTCGCCTACCTCAAGAAATTCGACATCGATTACCTGAAAATCGATCGCTCATTCGTACAGAACCTGGGGCAGGATTCGGACGACATCGTGCTGTGCCACGCGATTATCGCGATGGCGCACAAGCTGGGGCTGAAAGTGGTCGCGGAAGGCATCGAAACCCGCCAGCAACGGGCGCTACTGGAATCGGCCGGCTGTGACTTTGGTCAGGGCTACCTGTTTTCGAGGGCACTGCCGACCTCTGAGTTCGAGGAGCTGCTGTCCGGCGTCAGCAA
>JAASSH010000005.1 GCA_021767985.1 Gammaproteobacteria bacterium
ACTCATCAACACAAAATGCGCGTTGAATATCATCAGGATCAAAAACAGGCTTAGAAAGAAAGCCGTGTTGGTGCGAAAGTGACCCAATACAAACATCAGGTAAAGGCCGAGCACGACAATAATGCCGCGCAGCGCCCAACCGGCCCATTCAGGAAGTCGATAGATATCTCCATTCAGCAGACTCGAAACCGTATGCGCAGTGGCGAGGGTCGGCGATATCGACTCTCCGGTCGGCGTCAGGCGCGGCTGCGCCAGTCGCGGCGAAGTGAGGCCAACAAGAACAATCTTGTTGCGGAAAACACTTCGATCGACGCTGCCGTCGAGCACGTCGATCAAAGAGAAGACCTTGAATGCCGGTTTACCGTTCGTGTCGCTGTAAAATCGCGGGTAGATCTTGAAATCGATATCCGCTCCAAGATCCTTGCCGCCGAGCATCGGGCTAATACTGGCCCGCGATTCGATATGCTGCATCGACATGCCCTTGCTGCGCGTCGCTACCATCAGCGCAAACGAAGGCAGGAAATCCTGGCCGTACTGGACGATCAGCGGCTCGCTGTTGAAGTGCTCGGAATGGCTGAAAACTCCTATCCCGCCGACCTGTTTTGCCAGTTTTTCGATTGGCGGAAACAGCTCCGATGCCCGGGCAACCTCGGGCGAAGGCCAGCCAAACCCGCGGTCGCTATTACCGCTCACGTTGACCTTAGGCAGCGCAAATCTCTGCATGTACCTCGGTAGCGAGGATGTAAGGCCCGGGGTCGGTTCGGCGGTTGGAATATACTGCATCGACAGTACGATACGTCCCCCGGATTTAAACGTTTTGGCCAGGTTATTGTCACCGTGCAGTGCAGACTCGGTCATGCGCAGCGCTTTATTAACGCTACGGCTCAGTTTTTTCTGTTTTTTCAGGAGTTTGCGCAGCTCGGCCAGCGACGTCAGTCCAGCCTGGTACTGCCCGGTATCGAACGGCATCGTAAAACCGACCACGCTCGGTTTCGTCATGGTCAGCAATTTCATACTTTCCGCCAGCACGTCGCGTGACCATGGCCAGGCCCCCAGCGCCTGCAGCGATTTGTCGTCAATCGCGACAACGACGATTTTGTCGTTCGGCTCGCGCGCAGAAGAGAATTTGACGCCGAGATTATAAGCCTGGCGATCGAACGCAGAAAACAGTCCGACCTCTGCAAAGATCAGAAACAGGACGGTGATGACCAGTCCGATAAACCAGTCCCGTTTTATCAGGGATTTAAGTAGCGGCATTCAAGCTATTCTATTTTGAAACCATGTAGCTAATTGATGTCTTATAGCTTATTAAACCTGGATTGTCTGCTCAGTTTGGGCAACAAAATGTGGGGGTACTGGCTGGCGTTCAGATTTCTGACAAAACTGTGACACACGCCCGTAATTCGGGGTTAAAAGCGGCCTTGCGGGCTGATTTGATGTGACCTGTTTCAAATTTGAGGTGCGGTACGGAAAACGATAACAATTTTCGAAGTCCGACCGGGCAATAGCCGACGCTTTTCTGACCAGGATTTACGCTGACGATCCCTGTCTTCAGTTACGATTACAAAGCGCTATGACCGAGAAACGATTGCTCTCGGGGCCACATTCTTTTAGCCTGTAACGCTAAAAAAACGAGTCCATCATGCCCGATTCGATAAAGCTATTATCGACACCGCGATTTCGGCCCTTTTTTCTGACCCAGCTCGCAGGCGCCTTCAACGACAACCTGTACAAGAACGGCTTAACCATATTCATCGCTTTCCAGGCCGCCAGCGTGTCACAGGAAGAAAGCAACACCCTGGTCAATATCGCGGCCGGGTTATTCATATTACCTTTTTTCCTGTTTTCTCCGATCGCCGGTCAGCTCGCCGACAAATACGAAAAATCGATGCTGATCCGGCGCATAAAACTGCTGGAAGTCGGCATCATGCTGCTGGGCGCTGCTGCCTTTATGCTGCAAAGCCCGGCAATGCTGGTGGCCATGTTGTTTTTAATGGGGACACAGTCAACGCTATTCGGCCCGGTCAAGTACAGCCTGTTGCCACAGGCGCTGAAGCCCGCTGAACTGGTCGGCGGTAACGCGATGGTCGAGTTCGGTACTTTTATCGCCATTCTGGCCGGTTTAATTGTCAGCGTCTATCTCATCGGCATTGGCAACTACGCGATAGCAATCGGCGTGGTGGTCACCGCCTGCCTGGGTTACTGGTCGAGTCGCGGCATACCCCTGCTCAGCGCCGGTGATCCCGAGCTCAAGATAAGTTTCAACTTCCCCCGACAAATGCTGCATATCATGCAAGATGCCCGGCACAACCATAGCGTTTTCTACTCGGTCATGGGCATCTCCTGGTTCTGGTTCATCGGCATCACCTATATCACCCAGCTGCCCAACTTCGTCCGCTATGAACTGGGCGGCAACGAACAGGTTTACGTGTTGCTGCTGGCCCTGTTCTCGATTGGTATCGGCGCAGGCTCCTTTCTCTGTGAAAAGCTCTCCGGCCGTATCGTCGAAATCGGGCTGGTGCCGATTGGCTCGCTTGGACTGACGCTGTTCGGGGTCGATCTTTACTTCAACCAGGATCTGGCCGTCACCGAAGAATTGATCGGGCCCACGGGTTTCATTGCCGCGGGGTCGAGCCTGCGCGTCTGTTTCGACATCATCATGCTCGGCGTTTCCGGCGGCATGTATATCGTGCCGCTATACGCCCTGGTTCAACAACGCAGCGAAGTTAGCAAGTGTTCTCGCGTGATCGCCGCCAACAACGTGCTGAATGCAGTATTCATGGTTGCGGCATCGTTGTACGGACTGATTGCACTCTCCGCCGGTGTTTCAATTCCGATGCTGTTTCTTATCATGGCCCTGATGAACGCCGCGGTTGCGATGTTCATCTTTATGCTGGTGCCCGAATTCATCATGCGCCTGTTAATCTGGCTGTTGGTGCACAGCATTTATCGAGTCGACAAGTCAGGACTCGAGAATGTACCCGACGAAGGCCCCGCGTTGTTGGTCTGCAATCATGTCAGTTTCGTCGACGCGCTGGTCCTGGCCGGCTGCATCCGTCGCCCGATCCGCTTCGTCATGTACTACCGCATTTTCCAGCTGCCGCTACTTTCGTTTATCTTCCGAACCGCGAACGCGATTCCGATCGCGGGTGCGCAGGAGGATCCGGAGATGATGGAGCGTGCCTTCGATCAGATCAGCGCGGCGCTGCAACAGGGCGAAATAGTCTGCATTTTCCCCGAGGGCAAATTGACCGAGGACGGGGAAATAAGCGCGTTCAGGCCGGGTGTCAGTCGCGTTTTGCAGCGCGACCCGGTAGCAGTGGTGCCACTGGCGCTGCGCGGCTTGTGGGGCAGCTTCTTTAGTCGCGCTTACGGCAGCGCGATGTCGCGCCTGTTACCGCGCGGCATGTTAAGCCGCATCGAACTGGTTGGCGGTGAACCGATCGATGCCGGTGACGCTTCGCTCGAGCGCTTGCAGCAGCAGGTGCTGGCATTACGCGGCAGCCGACGCTAGTCACCCATCATCAGCGATGGATTATGACCCAGTAGTCTGGTGAGAAACTTGCACACCGCGTCGACGCGCGCCACGTGGCGCAAGTCTTCGTGCACCAGCAACCAGTAAGTGCGCTCGACCGAAATCTGCTGCGGCAATACCACCTGCAGGCGAGGCTCGTCCTGCGCCATGAAACAGTGCACCAGGCCAAGCCCGATACCGTCGAGGATTGCGTTGAACTGCGCGCTGACGTTGGTGCTGCGAAATACCACGTGGGCGTTTTTGATCGTATTGTCGAAAAACCGCAGCTCCGGCATTTCGATCAAATCGTCGACATACGAAACGAAATCGTGCCCGGCCAGGTCTTCGCTGCCGTGGATCGGCGGATGCGTGGCGAGGTAATCGCGCGCAGCGTACAGTCGCAAGCGGTAATCGCACAGTTTCCAGGCGATCAGGCGACCGCTTTCGGGCCGAGAAAAACTGATCGCGATGTCCGCCTCGCGCTTCGACAGGCTCATGCGCCGGGTTTCTGCGACCAGTTCGATTTCGATATCCGGATGCTCGCTTCGAAATCCGGCCACGTGGCGCGCAATCACCTGCGAACCGAGCGCCTCGGGCGTCGCAACTCGCACCGTGCCTCCAAGACGCGCATCCTTACCGGCTATATCCTGGTATAGCTGGTTCGACCGGGTTTCGATCTGTTCCGCCAGCGGCAACAGGCGCAGCCCCGCATCGGTCAACTGGTAACCGTACGGTGACTTATCGAACAGGCGCACATCGAGCTGCTTTTCGAGCGCGGTGATCCGCCGGCTGACGGTAGTATGGTCGACATGCAGGCGCGCCGCCGCGCGCAGCAGCTTGCCTTGCCGCGACAGTTCCAGGAAATATCGCAAATCGTTCCAGTTATACATCGTTTCGCTGTCTATCGGTATTGGTTCACGCTCGCTTCGAAGTTGACAGAACCGGCGGCTTGTCTGCCGGTAATCCAGCCTGAGACGTGTCGAAACCAGAGTTGATTGTGTATTTTTGCACAATGGTTGTGGATTTCGCACTATATATTTGCAGAAATATCTTGTCTATACTGCGCCCCTGTCAATCGATTAACCCTTATTCGTACGGAGTCATCATGAGCCAGCCAGCCGCAGCCGTTTCCCCCGAAATCACCCAGTTGACCCATTTTATTAACGGCGAACACGTCGCCGGCAGCAGCGGTCGTTTCGGTGACGTTTTCAATCCAACCATGGGCGTTAAAACCAGCGAAGCTCCGCTGGCGTCCAAAACCGAGGTCGAAGCCGCGATCGCGGTCGCCGAGCAGGCTTTTCCCGACTGGGCGGCGACTTCAGTATTGCAACGCTCGCGCATCATGGCGCGTTACGTGCAGCTGCTTTACCAGCACCAGGAAGAACTGGCAACGCTGGTTTCCAAAGAACACGGCAAGGTCATCGAGGATGCCATGGGCTCGGTGCTGCGCGGCATCGAAGTCGCCGAATTTGCCTGCGGCGCGCCACATGCGCAGAAGGGCGAGTTCTCCGATAACGTCGCGCGCGGTATCGATATCTACTCGATGCGCAAGCCGCTGGGAGTGGTCGCCGGTATCACGCCGTTCAACTTTCCGGCGATGATTCCGCTTTGGATGGCAGGGATGGCGCTGATTACCGGTAATACCGTGGTGCTGAAGCCCTCGGAAAAGGATCCGTCCTGCCCGCTGCGCCTGGCCGAACTCTTTATCGAAGCCGGCGGACCGCCAGGGGTTTTCAACGTAGTCAACGGCGACAAGGAAGCCGTCGATACACTGCTCCAGGACGAGCGCGTCAAGGCGGTCAGCTTTGTCGGATCGACCCCGATAGCGAAATATGTTTACGCCACGGCGACCGCCAACGGCAAACGCTGCCAGGCAATGGGCGGCGCCAAGAACCACATGCTTGTCCTGCCCGATGCAAATCTCGAAGACGTCGCCAACGCGCTAATGGGCGCGGCATACGGCTCCGCCGGCGAACGCTGCATGGCTATCTCGGTCGGCGTCTGCATCGGTGATGAAGTTGCCGACAAGCTGATCGAAATTCTCAAACCGCGGGTCGAAGCCTTGCGTATCGGTGCGAGCCTGGACCGGGGACTCGAAATGGGCCCGCTGGTGACCAGCGAGCATCGCGAAAAAGTCATGAACTATATCCAGATGGCGCAGGATGAGGGGTCTCGCCTGGTGGTCGACGGACGTGACTTCGTTTGCGAAGGTCACGAGAATGGCTACTTCCTGGGAGGCTCCCTGATCGACAACGTCAAACCCCATATGCAGTCCTACCAGGAAGAAATCTTCGGCCCGGTGCTGCAAATCATGCGCGTGGGATCGTTCGAGGAAGGCGCGGCGCTCGCTACCGATCATCCCTATGGCAACGGCACCTCTATTTTTACCCGGAATGGCGCCGCCGCCCGCACCTTCGCCGACAAGGTCGAAGTCGGTATGGTCGGTATCAACGTGCCGATCCCGGTACCGCTCGCCTTCCATAGCTTTGGCGGCTGGAAATCGTCAGCCTTCGGTGATCACAACCAGTACGGCATGGAAGGCTTGCGCTTCTATACCAAGGTTAAAACGGTGACTTCGCGCTGGTCGGACAGCGGACTCGAGGCCGAATTCATGATGCCGGTGCTCAAGTAACGCGCCACCGCGTGCGTTCGAACCCGGTTGTCACCTTTATCGCCACCCTCGTCTCGATGGGGGTGGCGTTTTCGTTTTTACACGTCGTTATTCTATATCTGAATCTTTCCGACCTGGTCGCGTTGTTGATATTCGCGATTCCCGTGGTGGCTTATATCGGATACTGCACGCGGCCTACCCGCCGGCAGGCACTGCATTCGGCAATTGCCATTTACACCAGTTTCGCGGGCGTGGTGCTGGCTTGCGCCGGCCTGGTATACCTGATCGGCTAATTGTTGAAGCTGTAGTCGTAACTCATCGAGCCGCTGGAATTGAACACCTGCGCGTGAAACGAGACGATAACCCGGTCCTTTTCACCGTTGTAGGGAAACGGCATATGCTTGATGTGCGACGGGAATATGCAAAGCTTGCCATCTTCGGGATACGAATCCCAGCTGTTGTCGTGTAGATAAAGATTGCCGTAATCGCCGAAGCCACCCGCCATGTGCTCCATGTGCGGGCCGTAAAACCGCGTGACCCCGTTCGGCTGCTTGCCGCGATGCGACTGCGGCGACGTGCTGCAATCGCCCGATTGTACGTAGTAGACCCCCGACCAGGAACAGTTTCCGTGGACATGCATTTCATGGAAGGAGAAGCCGTTCGAAATCTGGAACCAGAGACCGGTCAGGGTGACGCTGACCTTTTCACCTTGCCGCCACAGACCCCGGTTAGCCTCGGTTGCGACCTCGACGACCCCCTTGCTGATGAATTCGGCGAGTTCGCCCAGCTCCTGGTGCAGCGGGTAATGGTTTTGCAGATCGTCCTTGCTGGCGTAGGCCTGCTCCGGGTTGCGCTGCTCGCGGTCCCGGTGCTGATAAAACAGCTCCAGTAAGGCTGGATTGACCTTCTGAAAATGTGCGAACCGCTTTACCAGGACCGTGGTCGGCCACAGCTTGACGATATTCGGATTACCATCCGCCCTCGGTTTTTTTGCCATGGTGATAATGCTGCTTTTTGGTTGAGCCTATGATACTCGAATCACGGTAGCGATGCCTTGTTATAGCGCTGACATTTTTCGATATAGGCCTGGCTGCTTTTCGGCATCGATACGCGCGCACCGGCAATATAGCTGATAAGCCGCCTGCCCTCCTGCATCAGGTCGCGACCGTAAGCCACCCGCATACGCAACATCTGGTCGACTTCGTCCGATAAGTCCGGTTTGAAAGCATCCAGCTGTTCCCCGAGGGCGACGAAGTTAGGCCATACGTCGAAAATGACCGCATCTTTTTTCATGGTTTCGGCGGTTTGCCGGGCCGCGGCCGCGTATTCGAGAATCAACTCCCTGGCGTCGGCAAACAGGGGGCGGCTGCAAAACACCTCGATCATGCAATCCGCAATCATGTCGATATCGCGCATGCTTTGCGCGATCTTGATGAACCTCGACTCGTAAAAATCCTCAACCGGCATCGTGAAGGCTTTGAAGGGCTCGCCCCAGACTTCGTCGATCCCCTCGCAACCGCTGTGGTGCTTGACCTGTTGCCCCAGCGTTAACGCCTCCTGGAAGCAGTCGCTACACTCACGCATCAGTTCATTACTATGACTGACCTGGACCCCGAGCTCCGCCAGGTCGACGATCGAGGTAAACAAGTCAGTGGCGCGATTGAACAATGCACCCGCCAGCATGGCCGCGTTCACCCGCTTGCGCGCCGGGTCGGTTTCGTTTTCGTAGGCTTCGCGCGCCAGATCCAGGCTTTTGCCGGGCGTATTAATGCCGGCCTCGGTGTGATGAAAAGCGCGACGAGTCAGGCTGTCGATCAAGCGCTTGCGATTGGCCAGGGTATCCTGTAGCGGCGCATAATATCGAATCCAGTAGCCATCATAGAAAACATACTCGATGTCATCGACGCTGCGGCGTTCACCGTTCTCGGGCTGGGGACTGCTGTTAGTAGCGGTTGCCATAGTTCCGCTTTCCATTTCTCCCATCAAGGATCTGACAATAATAAATCAATCCAGATACAATGTTATGAAATCTGGCGGGGTAATCAATTAAATTTTTGAATACAGAAAACCGCTGGCGTCCCGCGATAGCTCATCCCGTGAGCCGTTATCAGTTTAATCTGGGCGGGTTTCACAAAATGATTCTTGAGCCATGGCCTTAACCATCCTGAGTTCCAATCGCGTCGAGACGCTGCAGTCGAGACTGGTTCAGGAACTCGCAGCAGCACCGCCGACCTCGCCGTTCGTGCCGGAAATCATTGTGGTTCCGACCTACGCGATGGCTCGTTGGCTCAATCTGCGCATCGCGCAGCAACAGGGCATCGCGGCGAATATTGACTATCATCAACCAGGCGAATGGGTCTGGTCGCTGGCGAGCTCGGTACTGGGGGATAGCAATGATCGGGACCCCTATACCGGATCGGCCCTGGGCTGGCGGCTGTTTACAATATTGCCGCGAATGCTCGAGCATCCGACATTCCGCGCTCTCGGCACATACCTCGACGACGATCAAAGCGGCATCAAGCGCTGGCAGCTTGCGCAGCGGATTGCCGGTTGCTTCGATCGATACCAGGCCTATCGACCGCAAATGATTCGACGCTGGTCGGCCGGGGAAGAACATCACTGGCAGGCCCGGCTTTGGCGCGAGACCGTCGACAGCGCCGGGCAAGCTCACCGGGTCGAACTGATCGACAAACTGGTTGCGTGCCTGAACGACAGGTCGCTCGAGCTCGATCTGCCCGCAAGAATCAGCCTGTTTGCAATATCCAGCCTGCCGCCTTACCTGGTAGATCTGGTGCACGCGCTTGCCGGCCGCACCGAGATTACGCTGTACCAGCATAGCCCGACGAATCACTACTGGGCGGACCTCGTGACCACGAGACAAAAAGCCAGGAAACGCCTGCAGGACCCGGTCCAGGCCGAGTACCTGGACGTGGGCAATAGCCTGCTGGCATCCTGGGGCAGGCAGGGGCAGGCGATGCAGGACTTACTGCTCGACACCGGCTCGCTGGCCGTGGCAGAGGTCGAGGACAATCGTCCACCCGGTGTCGACAGCCTGTTGCAGTGTCTGCAAAGCAGCCTGTTCGAACTTGTTCCTCCCAGGCGCAGCATCGACGCCGACGATTCGCTTACGGTGAACATCTGTCATAGTCCGCTGCGCGAATGCCAGGCGTTGCACGACCATCTGCTGATGTTGCTGGATCGTGATCCGGACCTGGCAAGCGAGGACATCCTGGTCATGGTGCCCGAGATCAGTCGCTATGCCCCCTATATCGAGGCCGTCTTCCAGCATGATGGCAGCAGTAACCGCCCCGCTCTCGGCTGGAATATTTCCGACATCAGCGTTAG
Organism: Gammaproteobacteria bacterium; assembly: GCA_021767985.1. Lineage (GTDB taxonomy): Bacteria > Pseudomonadota > Gammaproteobacteria. Next base: position 9,471 of record JAASSH010000005.1, read on the forward strand.
CGATGGCAACCCGCTGGTGCAGGCTTTTCTGCAACTGCTGAGATTGCCCTCGAGCCGCTTCGCCCGCTCCGAAATTCTCGGTTTTCTCGAGTGCCCTGAAATTCGATACTGTTTCGGAATCCGCCCGGAAATGCCCGACGAGATTATGCACCTGGTCGAAGCGGCTCGAGTGCGATGGGGGATTAATGCTCGTCATCGCGAGGAGCTCGGATTGCCCGCGATGCACGAAAACACCTGGCAGCAGGCCTGGGAGCGTTTCTTTGCCGGCTATGCGATGCCCTCCGATGCGCTGTGGCAGGGTGTAGCGCCTATTGCCGAATTCGATGGCGAAGCAGCGGAAGCCCTGTCCCGCTTCAGGCACCTTTTCGAGCGTCTGACCCACTGGCAAAAGAAACTCTCTGCAACAACCAGCGCTGCCAACTGGCAACAACAGTTACACCAGCTGGTAGACGAGTTTTTTACACCGCGCAGCGTGGCCGAAGATCAACTGCTCCCGCTGCGTACCGCGATCAGTGAGCTCGGCGAATCGGGTGCCGTCGAGTTGACACCGGCACTGGTCAGTTACTGGATGGAAAAGCAGCTCGCCAGCAATCAGCAGGCAGGGCGTCTGTACTCGGGCGGTATAACTTTTTGCGGTATGCAGCCTATGCGCAATATTCCCTTTCCCGTAATTTGCGTGCTGGGCATGCAGGACACGGCGTTTCCACGTCGTGAGAATCGACCCGAGTTCGACCTTATGCGGCAGCAATGGCGTCCCGGTGATCCACGCAAGGGCGACGAGGACCGCTACCTGATGCTGGAAACCTTGCTGTGTGCGAGGCGCTATCTCTATTTCAGTTACTGCGGCCGCAGTCTCAAGGACAACAGCGAGTGCCAACCCTCGGTATTGCTGCGCGAGTTACTCGATTATATCGACAGTAATTTTGACAACGTCGGCTCTGATCAAAAGCCAGGCGAGAAGCTGACACGGCTTCATCCGATGCAGGCCTTTTCCGCCCGTAACTTTCAACCGTGCCAACCCGGGTACGACGGCTACTGGTACGACGCCGCAAAGCAATTGCTGCAATATCGGGCAACGGAATCCGATCCAGCCTGGTTGCAGCGACCTCTAGGTTCGACACGGCAGTCCGGGGAGGACATCGAACTGGAAACTCTGGTCCGCTTTTACTCCCACCCGATACGATTCTTCTTCAATTCACGCCTCGGTATTTCCATGCCGCCGCAAGGCCAGGAGCAGGACGAAGAAAGCTTTGCGCTGCAGGGCCTGGAGAAATGGGCGCTGGCAACACGTCTCGCCGAGGATACCGTCAACGACCAGCCCAGCGACGTCGGGCTATTTGCCGCGCAGGGGCTGTTGCCGCACGGCAGTGCGGCGCAGTCCGAATGGCGCGAGGTACAACAGGACTACCGGCCACTGCTCGAGTGTCTGCAGGATTACCGTGGTCTGCAGGCGGCAGCCCGACCCGTCGATTGCGAACTGGATAACGGTGTGATGCTTGCGGGACAGGTCAGCGCCTGCTATCCGGGCATCGGCCTGATGCATTTCAGCGCGAGCAAATCGGTAAAAAGCCGCGCGTTGCTCACGCTCTGGCTGCACCATCTCGCGCTTTGTGCCTCCGAACAGCTGGCGGAGACTGAATGCAGCCGGCTGATTACCGCGCAGGGCAAAGACATTCGTTATACGAAAATCACCGCCGCGAATGCCACGGCCTTACTGCTGGATTATTTCGAACTGTTTCGACTCGGCCTCGAATTTCCGCTACCGGTTTTTCCCGACACCAGCTATGCATGGGCCCGTGAAACCGATCCTGAGCAGGCGATGAAAAAGGCGCTGCTGACCTGGCAAGGCGGTCGTTACCGTGGCGCGCCACCCGGCGAATGCGAAGACGAGTTGATTCGCCTGGCACTGCATAACAACAGCCAGAACCCGCTCCGGGAAGCATTGTTCAGGGACTGCGCAAATCGTATCTACCGTCCCGCCATCGACCAGAGCACAGCGTCATGAGCGGGCAGCGCAAGATCAGGAATCTCGATGCGGCGACGCTGCTCGATCTCGACCTGTCGGGCATCAAGCTGATCGAGGCCAGTGCCGGCACCGGGAAAACCCATACCATTGCGGACCTTTACCTGCGCCAGATACTGGAAGGCAGGCAAGTCTCTGAAATACTGATCGTTACCTATACCAATGCGGCTACCGAGGAATTGCGCGGACGAATTCGTCGGCGACTCTACCAGGCTTCGAACTACCTGCAAGGTTCAGGCGCAGAAGCAGATCCATTCCTGGCTCTGCTAAGGCAGGCCTGGCACGACCTCGAACCGGATTCGCAAGCCGTTCGATTGCGGCGTCTGGAGCTGGCCTTGCGCAGCATGGACGAGGCATCGATATCGACTATACATAGTTTTTGCCAGAGCAGCCTGCAAGATTACGCGCTTTCCGGCAACCAGCTGTTCGAGACCGAGATGCGCGCCAACGACGATCCACTGTGGGAAGCCGCGATCAGGGACTGGTGGCGCAAGCAAACCTATACTCTCGAACGCGGCAGCTGGACGATTGTCAAAAACGCGTTGAAAAGTGTCGAAGCCCTGACCGCCTGTCTGCTGGAATTGCGCAGTCGCCCCTCGGCAAAGCTCCTGCCCGCTCCGTGCAAGGCCCTAGACGAACTGCTGCGACAGCCACGGGACATTGCCCACAGGCTGCATCGCCTGGCATCAGTCTGGCAGCAACAGCGTGATCAAATCGTCGAAATCATTTCGGCATCGCCAGCGTTGAGTCGGGCACAGAAACTGCCTTATCATCCCACTAAGCTGCAGGATTTCTTCGCCGCCGCGGACCGGTTTTTCGACTCGACCGAGCCGCCCGTTCCGTTCGACAGCTTCGAATATATGGGGACAGGGTGGCTGCATCGAAATTCTGTAAAATCCAGGCGTGGCCAGGATGCGGATCTCGAGCACGCCTTTTTTCAGGCCGTCGACGACATCGCGACAGACTGGCAGGCGTTTAACGACAACCTGTCCGCGCAGTTATTGGCCGCGGCTTACGAATACGTTCGGAAACGTGTGCTCGAGGTCAAGCGGGAAACCGCCGTGCTCGCGTTTCAGGATCAGCTGACACTGCTGCTGGAGGCACTCGAATCGGGCAGCGGTACGGAACTGGCTCAGAATTTACGCCAGCAGTACCCGGTGGCCATGATCGACGAGTTTCAGGACACCGACGATATCCAGTATCGTATATTCAGTAAAATTTACCTCTCGGCCCAGGACGTCTCGCTGACCCTGATTGGCGATCCCAAGCAGGCAATTTACAGCTTTCGCGGCGGGGATATCTTTACCTATATGCAGGCCAGGTCACTGGCGAGCGTCGATCTCTACAGTCTGCAGACTAACTGGCGTTCACAGCCGCGCCTGGTAACGGCCGTCAATACCCTGTTTTCTCGGCGCTCCGCTCCTTTCATCTACCAGGATTCGATCGAGTTTACCCCGGTTGCAGCGGTCGATGAGAACTGGATTCACGCGCTGCAACTTGACGGCGAGCCGGCAGCCGGGATGACACTATGGCAGCTGCCTCGAAAACAGTCCGGCAAGAATTACAGCCGTGATGAAATGCGCGACCTGATCAATCGTGGGATTCTAACGGAGATCAACGCACTGCTGGATCCGCAGCCCGAAGCATTTGCCAGTATCGATGGTCGACCCGTTCGCAGCGGTGATATTGCGATCCTGGTACGACAGGCGTCGGAAGGCCAGGTTCTCGGCCAGCTACTGCAAAAACACGGGATTGCGACGGTGACTATCGGGCGTGACTCGGTGTTTCACAGCGAGGAAGCGCGTGGACTTTACCTGTTGCTAAGCGCGATTTCACAGTACCAGGACAACTCATTTGCATCGCGTTCACTGGGCTCCAGCCTGCTCGGTATGGATTATCGGCAAATCGCGGATATCGTTGATAACGATGCCTCGTGGCAGGCCTGGCTCGACGATCTCGCCGAGTTACACGAGCAGTGGGAACGCCACGGCTTCATCGCCATGTTCCAGTCACTGTTGCAGCGATTTAACCTGGCCACGGCGCTCGCGCAAAGAGACAACAACGAGCGTCGTATTACCAACCTGATCCATCTCGCCGAATTACTGCAACAACAATCCTCGACCTGTGCCGGAATTTCGCCGCTGCTCGGCTGGTTCAGCCGCCAGTTCGACGAACCGACAACGGAAGAGGCTGAACTTCGTTTGGAAGGAGACGAATCGCTGGTCAAGATAGTCACCATACACAAGGCCAAGGGTTTACAGTATCCGATTGTATTCGTGCCCTTCCTGTGGTCCTGCCGCCAGGCCGATAACGATGGAGTGGTTTATTTTCATGATCAGCAACTCACACCCTGCTTCGATCTCGGATCCACAGCTCACGAGCAAAACTGGATAACCGCGGAAAAAGAGCGTCTCGCGGAAGACCTGAGGCTGCTCTATGTTGCGCTAACTCGTGCGCGCTCCCGGGTTTATCTGGCCTGGGGTCAGGCGGGGGATGCCAGTCGTTCCGGAAACGCCAGCCAGACCGCGCTGGCTTACCTGCTGCATTCGCAGCAGTCGCCAGCCGATCTCGACTTGGCTACCGCCGACGGTTTTCCGGCAGGCATGGATTTCGAAGCGGACCTGCAAGGTCTGATCGACGGCAGTGCGGCCAGCATCGAGTTGCGTCCACTACCCGAACTGGCCCAGGAGAAAGACGTCGGGCAAATCTCGGCTGAAAAGCCGGATCTGGCATTAGCGAGATTTTCCCGCAGTGACCTGCATCACTGGCGTATCAATAGTTTTACCGCCTTAACCCGTGGCATTCACCAGCCGCCGAATACCGGTACGATCGCCGCACAGGGTGATCCCATCCTGGAATTTCCGGCGGGCAGTCACATCGGTTTGTTGCTCCATTCACTGCTCGAGAACCTTGATTTTCAGCTGGATATCGAATCCCAGTGTGAAACCCTTTTCCCGCGCTTTATGCCCGGTGCCGGTCTCTCCAGCGAATATGAGCAGACCCTGCTGACCTGGCTCGAGTGCATCTTGAAGACTCCCCTCGACGGGCAGGCGCTGAGGCTTGATCAGCTGTCAATCGGCAGTCGATTGAACGAGCTCGAATTCGATTTTGCACTGGATCACCTCGATATACGGGCATTGAACCGCTTCATGCAGTCCCTGTCCCCGGTGCCGTTGATGGATGTGAACAGCCCGGAATTCGGCGGACTGATTAACGGGGTGATCGACCTGGTGTTCGAGTACGAGGGTCGTTACTACCTGGCGGACTACAAAAGTAATTTTCTCGGGGCGAGCCTACCGGACTATCAACCATCGAAGCTGCAACAGGCGATGCTGGATCGGCGTTACGATTTGCAATCGCTAATCTACTGCGTGGCGCTGCATCGCTACCTCGAACAGCGTCTTCCCGGTTATGACTACGCGCAACACTTCGGAGGTAGTTACTACCTGTTTTTACGCGGCATGCGACCGCAACAGGCAAACCACTATGGTATTCACTACGAGTGTCCGGAGTACGAAGTAATGATGGCATTCGACCGGTTACTCGGGTTTACCGCGCAGCGGAGAGCAGCAGGATGACCGTATCGCTTTACAACCTCGCGCGGCACGGCGATATCAGTTGGATCAGCTATTATTTCGCCGAGTTTGTAGCCAGCCAGGATGGTTCCGCGGTCGACGAGCTACCCGGTCTCAGCGCGGCACTGGTGAGCGAGGCAAATCTCGCGGGTCACGTTTGCATCGAACTTGGCCGCTTCGAGGGTCGGCCTCTTTTCAAATCACCACGCCTGCGCGATGACGAATTGCCCCAGGGGATCGACAGCCCCGCCTGGCGCCAGCGCCTCGAGAACAGCATTTGCGCGGGTTCACCGTCCCAGCGCGCACCGCTTACGCTGGATGGCGAGCGGCTGTATTTGAACCGCTTCTGGTACTACGAAGATTTTGTCACCGCGAGAATCAAAGCGATGCTTCTTGACGACCCGGGGGAGTATCCGGCGGAAATCGAGTCGCTGGTCGATGCGCTGTTTGGCGATACCAGCGAACCGGATCCGGACCAGATGAACGCCGTGCTGACGGCCGCGATAAGGGCATTTACAGTTATCTCGGGCGGGCCGGGCAGCGGTAAAACCTCGACCGTGGTGCGCATACTGGCGCTGTTGCTAACGCTGGATCCGGGTTGTCGCCTCGCGTTAGCCGCCCCCACCGGTAAAGCGGCAGCGCGCATGAGTGATTCGATTCGCGGGCGTATCGATCAACTCGATATCGATAGCGCGATCAAACGCTCCATCCCCGACGAAGCCAGAACCATACACCGGTTGTTGCGCTATCGTCATCACGGCTTCGATTACAA
>JAASSH010000134.1 GCA_021767985.1 Gammaproteobacteria bacterium
CAGCGGGTCAGCGAAAACGTGCGCGCAATCAATCCCGAGGCCAGCATCGTCCGTGGCGCCTCACCGGTCAGGCTAACCGACCCGGCCGCGGTTCGCGGCAAGCGCGTGCTGGTGGTCGAAGACGGACCGACCATCACGCACGGCGGCATGCCCTACGGCGCGGGCTACGTCGCTACCACCGTGGCGCACGCGGCAGAGATCGTCGACCCGCGCAGCGCAGCGGCGGCGGATATCGCGGACGTCTACGCGCGCTTTCCCCACATCGGTAACGTATTGCCCGCGATGGGTTACCACCCCGTACAGCTCGAAGCGTTGCGCAAAACCATCAACGCCGCCGACGCGGAGGTGGTGGTCGCGGCAACGCCCTGCGACATCGGTGCGCTGATCGAGATAGACAAGCCCGTCGTGCGCGCGGACTACGAGTTTGCCGAAATCGGAGAACCGGGATTGGGTGCCCTGCTCGAGGCATTCCTCGAGCAACAACAGTTAAGCTGACAGGCTGGACTGACGCTTAGCTTTATCGGGTGATCACGGTACCGGCCTCGCCGGTTAGAATCGCGCAGGCGTCTTGCAGCTGCCCGATCCCGGCAAACCCGCCGGTTTGCTCGACGAACTCGCAGGCCGCGGCAACCTTCGGACCCATCGAACCCGGTGCGAATGTAAGCTGCCGCATATCCCGGGCTGAGATTCGGTGCAACGCTCGCGCGTCCGCTTCTCCCCAGCCCTGGTAAACGGCCTCGACGTCGGTCAGCATGACGAGCGCATCCGCTCCCAGTTCGCGGGCAAGCAGTGAACTTGCGGAATCCTTGTCGATCACCGCCTCGACACCAACTATTTGTCCATCCTTGCGGCGCACGACGGGAATACCACCCCCGCCCGCGCAAATTACGATGACCTGCCGCTCGACCAGCAATTCGATCACTCCCATCTCGAGGATGCGTTGCGGGCTCGGCGACGGCACCACGCGGCGAAAAAAGTCGCCGTCGGGGGCAATACTCCAGCCGCGCTGCTCACTTAGCTGCTGCGCCTCTGCATGTTCGTACACGGGACCAATCGGTTTGGTCGGATTCTGAAACGCCGGATCGTGCGGATCAACCTCGGTCTGGGTCAACAGGGTCGCACAGCGATGCCCGGCTGGCAGCAGATTGCTTATTTCCTGCTCGATCAGGTAGCCGATCATGCCTTCGCTTTCGGCATCGAGAATATCCAGCGGGTAATGCACGCCTTCCGTGGAGGCCGAATCCTGTAGCGCGAGCAAGCCGACCTGCGGGCCGTTACCGTGCGTAATCACCAGATGATGCTCGAGCGCGAGTGGCGCCAGCGCCGCCGCCGCGATTTTTACGTTGGCGCGCTGGTTCTCGGCACTCAGCGCCTCGCCGCGGTGCAGCAACGCATTACCGCCCAGAGCAATGACAATACGCATTCAATCCTCCAACGTCGCGACCAGGACGGCCTTGATCGTATGCATGCGATTCTCGGCCTGGGCGAACACGATCGACGCATCGGACTCGAACACGTCTTCGGTGACTTCCATCGCTTCGAGGCCGTAGCGCTGGTAAATTTTTTCGCCGATTTCAGTCTCGCGATTATGGAACGCCGGCAGGCAGTGCATGAACCTGACCGACGGATTCCCGGTCATCTGCAGCGCCTCCCGGTTGACCTGGTAGGCGCTGAGCAACGCAATGCGTTCATCCCAGACCGATTCCGGCTCACCCATCGAGACCCAGACATCGGTGTAAACGTAATCGACGCCATTGAGCGCCGCCGACAGGTCATCGGTAACATTGATCCGCGCGCCCGTCTGTTGCGCGATATTGTGGCAGCGCGCGATGAGGTCGGTATCCGGCTGCAGCGCGGCTGGCGCCGCCATCCGAAAATCCATACCCATCTTAGCGGCACCGACCATCAGCGAATCACCCATATTGCCGTGGCCGTCACCCAGGTAACAAAAACTGATCTCGGACAGCGGCGACCTGGAAAACTCTTCCATCGTCAGCAAATCGGCCAGCACCTGGGTCGGGTGATACTCGTTGGTCAGCCCGTTCCAGACCGGCACGCCGTGGCGCCCCAGTTCCTCGACCGTTTGCTGTTCGAATCCACGGTACTCGATGCCGTGGTACATGCGCGCCAGCACCCGGGCCGTATCTTTCATCGATTCCTTGACGCCGATCTGGCTGCCGCTCGGCCCGAGATAAGTGACGTTTGCCCCCTGGTCGAACGCGGCGACCTCGAACGCGCAACGCGTTCGCGTCGAGGTTTTTTCGAATATCAGCGCGATGTTCCTGCCCGTTAATCGGGGTTGCTCGGTACCCGCATATTTCTCGGCTTTCAACTGCGCGGCCAAATCCAGCAGATAGCGAACTTCTTCCGGGCTGAAATCGAGTAGCTTCAGGAAGTTACGTCGTCGCAAATCAGGTGCCATTTATCGCCTCCTAAAATTTCGGAATCATTTTTAGCTTCGGTTTGATTGCAGGTAATATCTTCATGCTAACGCAGGCCTGGTTTCCTCTAGCACAGGCGACTAATGCCCTCATAATCGACGATCATCCGGTTTGCTCTCGTCCAGTACAACCTTTTGCACATAGTCCGATGTCATGGCCGACAGCAAGGCGCTGTAGTTGGGGGAGAAAGTCAGTTCGTCCCCGACGCGAATCGTCCCCGTGGCAGCGCTGACATCGACCACCAAGTAATCGCTGGATGCCCCCAGAATAACGGCGCCAGGCTCGCACGGCGCTATGCCGCCCACATCGATATCCTGGCGCCCCAGGTTCAACAAGGCTCGCAGTTCGTCGCCACGGTCCTCGAACGACGTCAATCCGCCAAACGCGTCTTCGCTGCGTTCTCCCATGGGTTGCGACGGCTTGCGGATTACCTCGAGCACCTCGGCATGAATAACGAACGCATCCTGAAAAGTGTCGGGCCAGGGTTTACGCTGCGTGGTCTCACGCCCGAGCAGGATCCCTTCCCCGATGCGGGCATGATTGACTCGTGCGGGCATCTTACCCGCGGCAATCAACTCGAGCCCGCTGGAGTTGATGCCGGAAATCCATTCGAGCTCCCTGCCCAGGATTTGCTCGGCTTCATCCGCCAGTTTAGCCAGGCGGTGCATATTGTCCTCGCCGGGTACGACCCCTCCAAAACAGGCGAGATTGGTGCCGAGCCCCACGATCCGGATGCCGGGTAAAACTGACGCGGCCTTTACCAGCGCATTCAGATCGTCCGGCCACACGCCCTCGCGCAGGTCACCGAGATCGACCATGATAATCACGTCGTGAATCCGATCGCGACGCTGTGCCGCGTTCGACAGGGCCTCCAGCACGACGAGTTCCGAATTGAGGCTCAGATCCACCGTTTCGACCACGGCCTCGACTGCAGACAGGGCTGGTATTCGCAGCAACATGAACGGCGTATCGATACCGGCCGTACGCAGTCTCCGGATGTTTTCCAGGCGCGAATCCGCAAGCATGCCAACACCGCCGCGCAGCATCGCTTTGGCCACTTCCGGATGGCCGCAGGTTACCTTGGTCACGCCACTAACGTCGATCCCGTTGGCGCGACAGAAGCCGACGACGCAGCGGGCATTATGCTCGATCTTGCCGAGGTCGATGGTCAGGCGAGGAGTTGTCATCACGTCGTACCCGGGCCGTCGCTGAAACCAGTACCCGGATCGAGCCCGGCATGAGAGGTTAGCTGTAACATGACGCACCTATCTTAGACGCACCTATCTTATAAGCGGAATGGATCGTTAGATTGACCATCATCAACTTTGCCTGATTCGTCTTCATTTAAATTTGAGGATTAATTGCATTGCCGAGACAAGGCGGGAGAAAGATCATGCAGACCAGAGAAATCACAAGAGAAAACTGGCAGGACTTTTTCGACCAGGTTTCCCGGGCGTTACAGGGCAAACTGATCCAGATCGAAGTCGACAGTCTCGAACTGGGCGCGCAGATCGAAGTGGATAAGCTGTCGCTCAACGGCCTGACCTACGATAGCAAAGACAATTCGTTCATCGTTAGCACCGATGAAATCGAGCACGTCATCCGGTCACCGCAACACATTTTTGTCAGCGACGGCAGCGACGGGGTAAACAGCCTCGAGGTTCGCGCGGCGGACGGCAGCGAGCAAATCATCCGCTTTACCGAACCGTTAGCGCTACCGCCGGTCATCTAAGAAGGTAACTTGAAGACAGATTCCCGCTTACGCGGCGGTCCGACGCATCGGTATGACGAAGTGCGAGCGGTTACTCATAAGGTTCGACGGATATCGCCTCGAGCGCATAAGCGCTGGGGATGTCCGACGCGCCGTCGACAAAGTTCAGGTTGGACTGAACCTGTTCGGCTTTCATCAGGCCGTTGACCCAGACCGGCGTGTACAGGCCGCCGTCGGTGGTGTACGCCTCCTCGGTCTTGACGTGAACGATCTGGTTGGGCGGTGGCGGCGGCGTGTGGATACAGGCGCCGACATAGGGCACCAACAGAAATTCGCTGACCTTGTCGCCGTCGAATTCGAGCGGCAGCAGGTAACCCGGAATCCTCACGGGTTTACCGTCCAGTTCCTCGTTGGCCAGGTAAGTCTTGGCGATGCGCTCCTTGGCGACCTCGTCGCGCATGCCGATCAGGCCGTCGACGTCGACGCCGTCGTCTTCCAGGTCCTTGACACGCTTACGGTAGTTGGCAAGCGTTTCTTCATCGACTTCCTGACCCGCCTCGAGCCGGTCCCGAATCCCCGCGACCAGGCTCAGCTCGAAGAGCGTGTCTTCGTCCAGCCTGGTAAACACGTCATCGAACTCTGCCTCGGCCGGTATCAGGTCGTCCCAGGTAACCTCGCGCGTTTCGGCAGCGATGGCGCCGCCGTTGAACAGCAGGGTTGTGACCAGGGTAATGGCAGCGAGGTAAGCAGGTTTTATCATTTCCGTTTTTCTCGTTTGATTGCAAACACGAATGGCCATACCGTCGGCCATCGAATACAGGTACATCCGCAGGCCGGCAATCAGACCGACGAGACAACCTAGCAGAGTTATCGATAATACGCTATAGACCGGGTTCGGGATCAACAAGTTCAACTCAAAGCGTCGAATCAATCTCTTGTTAATGGTACGCGCAACAGATTCGACACGCCGCCCGGATCAAAGGTATCAGCCAAGTTTACCCAGACAGCCGCGGCCCGGCCACTTAAGGTTTACTGCAGACTCTCGCTCTCTTCCAGTTTGATTCCCAGGGCTCGCAACTGGCTGGCGATAGCCGGATCCCGCGAGGTCAGCCAGCGTTGGTACAGCGCCAGCACTCCCTCGGTGGTCATGCGTTGCGTGCGCGAGCAGGCGTTCGCGACCATTTCCAGCATGCGGGTAAAGGTTCGAGCCATTTCGGCGAAAATGTGGCGATTGGAACTGGCGTTGTCGGCAAGATAGTCGTAGGCACTGCCGCCCATGCCAATGAAATAGTCCGGCTGCAGACCGTGCCGGGCAAATCTTTCCGGGAACAAGGCCCCGAGAAATAACGACATGTCTCCCAGCTGCTGCAGCATCAGGCAACGCTCCCGATCGTTAGTCGCCTCGATAGCGTCGCTGTAAAGCAAGGCCAGCGGCCTGATTGTCATGCGCTCATCCTGGTAGGTAAACAACTGCTCGCTGCGGCCCAGGCGCTCAAGCAGGCTGCCCAGGTACCAGCAGGTGTCTTCGTGGGGTGGTGGACGAAAACGCCTGGCGTAACGTTTCAGACGCTTGCTGAAGTAGCAGGAAAGAGATGTTTCCGTAATGGGCAGTTGCTGCGATTCAAAACGCATGGGCACCTCCACACTTCGTACCGTTGGCCTTCTTCTCAGTTATTGATAGAAGTCCTTTAACTATAGACCAGAATTTTCCGGTTTATCAACGGTAATTACAGCCGGGTATTGCCCGCCTAATCGTCAACTTCAAAACCAGCCGGGCTTCGCTGCTCTAGTCGAACCGGGTCGCCTGCAGCTCTTTGACCTGGTCGCGCAGGGGGCCTGGTGTAAAAGCGATCGCAGCGGCATCATTCTGTACCGCCTGGGCGCAAACGGCGAGACTGCGCATCGACTCCGGGACGTAGCGCAGCGCCAGACCCGACTTCGAAACCGCGGCAAAACAGATTTTCTCGGTTAGCAGCGTTTCGGGTATGCTCGCAATGATGCGGCTGTCGACCTTGTTGATCATGCGATCCAGAAAGCCGTCATTCCAGAAAACCGCCCAGGCCCGAAAAAAAACATCCGCGTAATGGCGCCTGGTCCGGTCGGTGTCGAGCTCGAGCAGTTTCAACGCTTCCCTCGATACGCGGCCTTCCAGGTAATCGGGCTTATGCCGGTTCCGAACTAACTGCCATTGGCGCCTGGACTCTCCGATCGAATAGAGGTTTTCAGCAAGCTCGAAAATTTCCCGGGTA
>JAASSH010000519.1 GCA_021767985.1 Gammaproteobacteria bacterium
CTCCAGCACAGTTCCTCGCTGGTGAGCCAGCCCATGCCCTGAATAAAGGCTCCCTCTACCTGGCCGATGTCGATCGCCGGATTTATCGAATTGCCCGCGTCGTGCAGGATATCGGCACGCAGCAGCTTGAACTCGCCGGTTAGCGTATCGATGATGACTTCCGACACGGCGGCGCCGTAGGCGAAGTAGTAAAACGGGCTGCCCTGCATTTTGTCGCGGTCCCAGTTCAGTCCCGGGGTCTTGTAAAATCCGTCGGACCAGAGCTGAACCCGGTTTTCATAGGCCTGCAGCACGAGTTCGGGAAAGCTAACTGCGCTGCCGCCGCAATGAACCGTGCCATTTTCGAACACCACTTCGTCGGCACCGCCGCCATAACGCTCGGCGGCAAACAGGGCCAGGCGCTCACGGATCTGGCGTGCCGCATCCTGGGCCGCCTTGCCGTTGAGATCGCTACCGGTGGAAGCCGCGGTGGCCGAGGTGTTGGCGACCTTGCTGGTATCGTTCGCGGTTGCGCGCACCTGCGCGATATCCAGCCCGAGCTCCAGCGCCACCACCTGCGATACCTTGGTGTGCAGACCCTGGCCCATTTCGGTACCACTATGGTTGACCAACACGCTGCCGTCGGTATAAACGTGCACCAACGCCCCGGCCTGGTTGAAGTGAACCACATTGAATGAAATACCGAACTTGACCGGAGTAAGCGCGAGGCCCTTACGCAATACCGGGCTGTCGCGGTTGAAGGCCGCCACCGCTGCGCGCCGCGCGCTGTATTCGCTACTCTGTTCGAGTTCGGCCACCAGTTCGTGGATAACGTTATCTTCGACGATCTGGCCGTAGGGCGTGGTATTGCGGAAATCATTGTCGTAGAAATTGAGCTTGCGCACTTCCTGCGGATCCTTGCCCAGTTCGCGTGCGATGCTGTCGATGATGTACTCGATCGCGAACGCACCCTGCGGACCACCGAAGCCGCGAAAGGCAGTGTTTGACTGGGTGTTGGTTTTAACGCTGTAGGCGTCGATGGCGACGTCGGCGAGGTAATAGGCATTATCGAAATGGCATACCGCGCGGGTCACCACGGGCCCGGTCAGGTCGGCCGAGAAGCCGGCCTGCGCGGCCATTTCAATTCTGGCACCGCGAATCATGCCGTCGTCGTCGTAACCGACCTCGTAGTCGAACTGAAAGCCGTGGCGCTTGCCGGTCACCATCATGTCGTCGTCACGGTCGAGCCGCAGCTTGATCGGGCGCCGCAGCCGGCAGGCAGCGACCGCGGCAATACAGGCGAAGATAGCGGACTGCGATTCCTTGCCACCGAAGCCGCCGCCCATGCGCCGCATTTCGACCACCACCTGGTTGAAATCGATGCCCAGTGCATGCGCGACCACGTGCTGCATTTCGGTCGGGTGCTGGGTCGAGCACCAGAGATGAAAGCAGCCGTCTTCTTTCGGCGCGACGTAGGATATCTGGCCTTCCAGGTAAAACTGCTCCTGCCCACCGACCTCGAATTCGCCCTTCATACTGTTTTGCGCCTGTGTTATCGCCAGCTCGGCATCGCCGCGGCGTAACTGCATCGGCGGTAACACCCAGGATTGCTGCTGTTTGCCGCTACCGATATCGAGCACCGCGGGCCGTGGCGCGTAGTCGATGCTGGCGAGTCTTACCGCTTTGCGCGCCGCCGTCTGCGAATCGGCGACCACCGCGAACACCGGTTGACCCACGTACTGCACCAAACCGTCGGCCAGGATCGGATCGTCGGCGACGATGGGTCCGCAATCGTTTGTGCCGGGAATATCGGCGGCGGTGATGACAGCGACCACACCCGGCGCCGCCCTGACCGCGTCGAGATCCAGCGCCTTGATGTCCGCATGCGCCTGGTCGCTCAACCCGAGTGCGATATAACAGGTACCGGCAAGCTCGGGAATATCGTCGACGTAAGTCGCCTCGCCGGCGACATGCAGCGCCGCCGATTCATGCGGCACCGCGGTTCCGGGAGCCGTCTCACGCGCCTGTTGTCTAACGCGATCTTCCATCACTCGTTCACCGCAAATACGTTAACCGCGACCGGCGCCAGGGGCTCGTTGCTCCGTGTTTCGAGATAGAAACGATGCAACAGGTTGGCGGTCACTCGACCACGATAGTCGGCGCTGGCGCGCATATCCGACAGCGGCGTGAAATCGGCTGCGAGCTTCTGCCCGGCAGTGACCAGAGTGAATTCGTTCCACGGCTCACCGCGCAGGTAATCTTCGGTTTGCCGGGCACGTTTCGGGATTGCCGCCATGCCCCCGAGTGCAATGCGCACATCGGCCACCTCGTCGCCGTCGAGACGCAGCGCAAAGGCTGCGCAGACCGCCGAGATATCCTGGTCGAAGCGCTTGCTGAGTTTGTAGCAACGCAGTTGTTCATCCGCCCTCGGCAAGGGTATTACAACTGCCTCGACAAATTCACCCGGCCGCAGCGCGTTCTGCATGTAATCCAGATAAAGCTCTTCCAGCGCCAGCTCGCGGCTATCCTGACCGCAACGCAACCTGACGCGGGCATCGATCGCAAGCAACGCCGGCATCGAGTCGCCGATTGGCGAGCCATTGGCGATATTACCGACCAGCGTACCGGCGTTACGTACCGGCACCGAGGCGAACCGGCGAAACATTTCATCGAACTCGGGATAATGCGGCTGCAGCGCCGCGAAGGCGTCTGTCAGCGTTACCGCGGCGCCGATTTCGATGGCATCGGTACCGGTCTTGACCTGCTGCAATTCGACAACATTGCCGAGGTAAATAACCATC
>JAASSH010000520.1 GCA_021767985.1 Gammaproteobacteria bacterium
ATATCGGCGAGCAGCATGAACAGTAGATTGGTTGCCGCGGCGAGTATGGCTCCCAGCATTAAGGTCCGAATCACGCCGAACCGCAGCGCCAGCAGCCCGCCGACGAAGCCACCGGCAATCGTCATCAGCAGCCCAAAGGTTTTCACCACGCTGGCAATCTCGGATTTACTGAAGCCGAGATCCTGATAAAACACGTTTGAAATCACCCCGAGCACGATGTCGGCAATACGATACATCCCGATAAGCGCAAGCAGTATCCAGCCCAGCGACCAGCCGTAACGCTCGAAGAAATCACGTATCGGCAGCAGGTAGGTGCGCTCGACCATCGAGTACTCGACGATTCCCGACTTGACCAGCAGCATTGCCAGCAGCCATGCGCTAAACAGGGCCAGCGCCAGCCGCAGGCTTTCCGTAAGGAAAGCCGCCAGAAACGGGTTACCCAAGAGTGCCGCCAGGCTTGCCTTGACTTCACTCGCGCCTTCGCTGGAGATGAAAAATACGCTCACGAAACCGCCTATCGCAATCACGAACAACAGCAGGAACCGCAGCGTGTCGTGGTTACCAATCAGCCCGTTTGCCGCTTGCGGCACGTCCGGCTCCCTGATAATCAGGGTCGTGGTAACGCCGACCAGCATCGCCAGCGCCATCGCGGAGTAAGTCCATTGCCATGCCTGGTAGTTATAAACTTCGCTACTGCTACCGAACCAGTCGGCAAGAAACAGCGAGCCGGCACCCGCTACCAGCATGCCGATGCGATAACCGGCGATATAAGTCGCGGACATCATCGCCTGCAGCTCGGGTGCAGCCGATTCGATGCGGTAAGCGTCGATGACGATATCCTGCGTAGCCGACGAAAATCCGAGCATGACCGCGGCTAATGCCATCAGCGTCAGGCTGGAGCGGGCCGATGACGGATCGATCATTGCCATCGACAGGATCGAGAGGATTATCACGACCTGCGCTACCAGCATCCAGGCACGGCGCCGGCCAAGACGGGCGGTTAATCCCGGCACCGACAGCTGATCGACCAGCGGCGCCCAGACAAATTTGAACGAGTAACCGAGCGCGGCCCAGCTAAAGTAGGTTACCGCCGCGCGCTCGGCACCCGCTTCGCGCAGCCACAGGCTCAGCGATGAAAATATCAACAGCAGCGGAATACCCGCGGAAAAGCCGAGAAACAGCATTGTTACCACGCGCCGATCGAAAAATAGCTCGATCGACGACGCCTGCTGCGGTTCGGGGTCTGCCACTAGGTCAGCAGCTCCAGGTCGTAGTCCATGATCAGCGGCGCATGGTCGGAGAATCGCTGATCGCGATAAATCCGGGCCTTTTGAATCCGGTTTCTGAGCCCGGGGGTTACGATCTGGTAATCAATCCGCCAGCCCACGTTCTTGTCCCAGGACTGGCCCCGGTTAGACCACCAGGTGTACTGCTCGGCGCGCGAATCGACGACCCGAAACGCATCGACGAAACCGACACGCTCGAACAGGTCTGTTAACCAGGCGCGTTCCTCGGGTAGAAACCCGGAATTCTTCTGATTCGAGCGCCAGTTTTTCAAATCGATGTTCTGATGCGCGATATTCCAGTCACCACAGATAATGAACTCGCGGCGTTTGCGCCGCAGCGCCTGCAAATGCAGCACAAAACTATCCAGAAACCGCCACTTGGATTCCTGCCGATGATCACCGGAGGAACCCGAGGGTGCGTACAGTGAAATGATCGACAGGTTCTTGAAACGATACTCGAGGTAGCGCCCTTCGTTGTCGAACTCGGATTCACCATAACCACGAATCACCTGCAGCGGCTGATGCCGACTGTAAATCGCGGTGCCGGCATAACCCTTTTTGAGCGCGTCAAAATAGCTGCAGTGATAATTCTTCGGGTGAAACATCGGCTGATCGAGTTGCTCGACCTGGGCCTTGGTTTCCTGGACACAGATGAAATCCGCCCGCTGGCGCGACATCCAGTCGAAAAACCCCTTGCGCGCCGCCGCCCGGATGCCGTTGGTATTAATCGAAATCACGCGCATCTGAAACTGCTACCAATATTAAAATCTGGCGATATGATACATGACTTGAGATAACGGATAACAACCATTCATTCATGCAGGAATATCAATCCCGTTTCGTCGATTACTGTTTGCAGCGCGGCGCGCTCAGGTTCGGCGAATTTACACTGAAATCCGGTCGCGTCAGCCCCTACTTTTTCAACGCGGGGATTTTTAATCGCGGTGCAGATCTGGCCGCGCTGGCCGAATTTTACGCCGACGCCATCCAGCAGTCCGGGATCGATTTCGACCTGCTGTTCGGCCCCGCCTACAAAGGCATCCCGCTGGCGGCGATAACCGCGAGCGCGTTGTTCCAGCAGCACGGACGCGATTTGCCCTACGCTTTCAATCGCAAGGAAGCCAAGGATCACGGCGAGGGCGGCAGCACCGTCGGCGCGGATATTGCCGGACGTGTCATGATCATCGACGACGTGATCACCGCAGGCACCGCGATTCGCGAATCGATCGGCCTGCTCGAGGCCCTCGGCGCCGAGCCCTGCGCCGTGACGATAGCGCTCGACCGCCAGGAAAAGGGGCTTGGCGAGTTGTCGGCAATACAGGAACTCGAACAGCGCGGATTGCAGGTGGTTTCCATCATCCGGCTCGACCATATCCTCGAGTATCTCGATAATCGCGGCGACCATGAACACCGGGCGGCGGTAGAGTCCTACCTGGCATCTTACGGCATCGATTGAACTCGAGCGCGGCGACAGGGTCTACC
>JAASSH010000521.1 GCA_021767985.1 Gammaproteobacteria bacterium
CCCGACCGGGTGCTGGGCCTGATTCTGCGGGGCATATTCCTGGCGCGAGATCACGATGTGCGCTGGTTTTTCGACGGCAAGGCCGCGCGTATCTTCCCCGAGGCCTGGCAGCACTTTATCGAGCCGATTCCGGAAGACGAGCGCGGCGATATCATCGGCGCCTACTACAAGCGGCTTACCAGTAACAATGAGATCGTGCGCATGGGTGCGGCCAAGCACTGGTCGATCTGGGAAGGATCGTCGGTGACCCTGCTGCCCGACAAGAACGTCGTCGATCACTTCAGCGATCCCCATATCGCGCTCAGTATCGCGCGCATCGAGTGCCATTATTTCATCAATAATTGTTTTCTGAGACCAAACCAGCTCATCGAGGACATGGACAAGATCAAGCATATCCCCGGGTATATCGTGCATGGCCGCTACGACCTGGTGTGCCCGATCGACCAGGCGTTTCTACTGAAGGATCAATGGGACAATGCCCAGCTCAAGATAATCCCCGATGCAGGGCACGCCGTCACCGAGCACGGCATCAGCAAGGCGCTGGTCGACTGCTGCAATTCGATGCTGGAAATCGTCAATTGATTACGCTGTTGCAGCGTGTCAGCGAGGCGCGGGTCGAAGTAGATGCAACAAGTATCGGGAGTATTGCTCAGGGTTTACTGGTGCTGGTCGGTGTCGAGGCGGACGATGACGAGTCCACCGCCCGCGGCTTTGTCGATCGTCTGTTGAATTACCGCGTGTTTGCCGATTCCGCCGGCAAAATGAACCTGTCGTTGAAAGATATTGGCGGCGGGATGTTACTGGTGCCGCAGTTCACGCTGGCCGCCAATACCAAAAAAGGGCGGCGGCCGAGTTTCACCTCGGCGGCGCCGCCGCGGCACGGCCAGGCGGTCTTCGAAGCCATGGTTGCCTACGCCAGGTCAGTGTACGAAGGCGTTGCCTGCGGGCAGTTCGGCGCCGATATGCAGGTTCACCTGGTTAACGACGGCCCGGTTACCTTTATCCTCGATTAGCGGATCCCCCTAACAAAAGCGGCGTGCCCCGGCGCAGCGCCCAGATTAATGGTCGAATTTGGTCTCGATGTCGATTATTATCGCAGGCTCTCGAAACCTGCCGGAAACCTTGGTAGATGTCACAACGAAGTGCAAATGTCAGCCGCAATACGCTGGAAACCCAGATCAATGTCATCCTGAACCTCGATGGCAGCGGAAAGGCCCGTTTCGATACGGGGATTCCGTTCCTCGAACACATGCTCGAGCAGATTGCGCGTCATGGCGCATTCGACCTCGAAATAAACGCCAGCGGTGATTTGCATATCGATGATCATCATACGGTGGAGGATATCGGTATCACCCTGGGCCAGGCCTTCAAGCAGGCGCTCGGCGACAAGCAGGGCATCATGCGTTACGGGCATGCTTACGTGCCGTTGGACGAGGCGCTGTCGCGTGTCGTAATAGACTTTTCCGGACGGCCCGGCATCGAGTACCGGGTCGAGTTCAAGCGCCCCCGGGTCGGCCAGTTCGACGTCGACCTGTTGCACGAGTTTTTCCAGGGTTTCGTCAACCACGCACCGGCGACGCTGCATATCGATAATCTCGCCGGACACAATGCGCATCACGTAGCGGAAACCATCTTCAAGGCGTTCGGGCGCGCGCTGCGCTTCGCTGTCGCCCCGGATGAACGCATGCCGGGTGTCGTTCCTTCGACCAAGGGATCCCTGTAAGTCATGCGCAGCATTGCCGTGATCGATTACGGCATGGGAAACCTCAGGTCGGTGGTCAATGCGCTGCAGGTGGTTACCGAGGGCCGTGACCAGGTACTGCTGACCTCCGATCCAGCGCAGGTGCTGGCCGCCGATCATGTCGTGTTTCCGGGACAGGGCGCCGCCGGCGATTGCATGCGCGCGATCGACGATTACGGCTTGCGCGAGGCGATCGTCACGGCGGCCCGGCAGCAACCGTTTCTCGGGATTTGTATGGGTCTGCAGGTATTGATCGATCACAGCGAGGAAAACCAGGGTACCGACTGTCTCGGGATTTATCCCGGCGAGGTCAGGTATTTTGGTGATAGCCATCGAGACCGGACCGGCGTTAAACTTAAGGTTCCGCATATGGGCTGGAACCGCGTGGTGCAAACTCAATCACATCCGTTATGGCATTCCATCGATGATGGCAGTCGGTTTTATTTCGTACACAGTTACTACCTCGAGGCGGCAGATCCGGAACTGGTTGCGGGCCAGACAGACTATGGCTTCAACTTCACCAGTGCGATCGCGAAGGACAATTTGTTCGCATTGCAGTGTCATCCCGAGAAAAGCGCTGGTACCGGCCTGCAATTGTTGCAGAATTTTGTTAACTGGGATGGAAAGGCATGATTCTGATACCGGCGATCGACTTGAAAGAAGGGCACTGCGTGCGACTGCGCCAGGGCAACATGGATGAAACCACGGTGTTTTCGGACGACCCCGTGGCAATGGCGGGCAAGTGGGTAGACCAGGGTTGCAGCCGGTTGCACCTGGTCGATCTGGACGGTGCATTTGAAGGCGAGCCGATCAATGCCGATGTCATCGAGGAGATCAGCGCTTCGTTCCCGGAGCTGGAAATTCAAATCGGAGGCGGCATCCGCTCGATCGAAACCGTCGAGGCATATCTCGAGGCCGGGGTTAACTACGTCATCATCGGCACCATGGCGGTCAAGCGCCCCGAGTTTATAACCCAGCTCTGCTCCGAGTTCCCGGGTAACGTGATTATCGGCCTCGATGCTAAGA
>JAASSH010000522.1 GCA_021767985.1 Gammaproteobacteria bacterium
ATGATGTCGGCGGCGCGCTCGGCCAGCATAATCGTCGGCGAGTTGAGATTGCCGTTGGTGATGGTCGGGAAAATCGACGAATCGACCACGCGCAGGGCCTCGATACCGCGCACGCGGGTTTCGGAATCGACCACCGCCATGTCGTCCTCGCCCATGCGACAGGCGCAGGAGGGGTGGTAGGCTGATTCGACCGCGCTGCGCACGAAAGCGTCGATTTCGTCATCGCTTTGTACGTCTTCTCCAGGCTGGATCTCGGGGCCGCGGTAGACATCCATCGCCGGCTGCCCAATTATCTCGCGCGTCAGTCGCACGCAGGCGCGGAAGGCCTCGATATCCTCCGCGTGCTGCAGGTAATTGAAAATGATTTCCGGCTTGTCCTGCACGCTCGGGGTGCGCAGCCTGACCGTGCCGCGGCTACGCGGCTTGTTGTGCCCGACGTGAACCTGGAAGCCATGACCTTCGAAAGCAGCGTTGCCGTCGTAACGCATCGCGCCCGGCAGAAAATGATACTGGATGTCGGGCCATTTGATACCGGCTTTGGAACGGATGAAAGCACAGGACTCGAAGTGATTGGTTGCACCGAGGCCTTTCCTGGTCAGGAGCCAGCGGCTGCCGATCAGGAATTTGCGCCAGGGATTGAGCTCGGCGTTGAGCGTGATCGGTTTATGGCAACGAAACTGGAAGTAAAACTCGAGGTGATCCTGCAGGTTTTCACCGACCCCGGGTAAATCGTGAATCACTTCGACACCGGCCTGCTGCAGTACCGCGCCCGGGCCGATCCCGGAGAGCTGCAGCAAATGCGGCGAGGCAATCGGGCCCGCGCTAAGAATGACCTCGCGCTTTGCGCCCAGGGTTTGCTTGCCGCCGTCGCGAACGAACTCGACGCCGTTGGCGCGTTTGCCCTCGAGCAGGATGCGCTGGCTGAGTGCCCCGGTAATGACTTTCAGGTTGGGTCGATCCAGCGCCGGTTTCAGGTAGGCGTTGGCGGTCGACCAGCGCACCCCGTTCCTGACCGTCATGTGCATCGGCCCGAAGCCTTCCTGCTGGCGGCCGTTGTAATCCGCGGTTTTCATGTACCCGGCCTGCGCGCCGGCCTCGATAAAAGCGCGGTACAGCGGGTTATACATATTATTGCCGTTATTGACCGCCAGCGGCCCGTCGTGCGCGCGATAGTCGTCGCTGCCAAACGCCCAGTTGTCGGCCTTTTTAAAATAGGGCAGGCAGTAACGATAACCCCAGTCGCGCGCGCCCTGGCTCTCCCACTCGTCAAAATCGAGCGCGTGCCCGCGCACGTAAACCATGCCGTTGATCGAGGAGGACCCGCCCAGCACCTTGCCACGTGGGCAGTGCATGCGCCGATTGTCGAGATAAGGCTCCGGTTCCGATTCGTAATACCAGTTGTACTTCTTCATGTTCATCGGGATCGACAACGCGGTCGGCATCTGGATAAAGATGCTGTTATCGCTGCCGCCGAATTCGAGCAGCGCAACCGTGGTATCCGGGTCTTCGCTGAGACGATTGGCGAGCACGCAACCGGCAGAGCCGGCACCGACGATGATGTAATCGAACTGTTCGGTCATGGAAACCCCTCTTTACAGAGGCCTGATCTTATTATTTCTTGTGCATCTTGTCGCCAGGGATTTAGCAATTGCCAGTTTATGCGGGAATCCTGCATGTCATCAGTAAATTCGAATGAAGGCGATAAAAAGCTTGAATAAATATTATATGTCGATTATCGTCGACAAATGGACATATCAAACGCGGCAAAAGCACTCAGCGCGCTATCACAGGAATCCCGGCTCAGGGCTTTCAGGCTGCTGGTGAGCAGCGGCATCGAGGGCATGGCGGCCGGTCGAATTGCCGATGCGCTGGAAATTCCGCACAACACGCTGTCGACGCACCTGTCGACACTGGTCAATGCCGGCCTGGTCAACTCCAGGCGCGAGAGCCGTTCGATCATCTACAGTATCGACTTCGAGGGCACCCGCGCACTGTTCACTTTCCTGATGGAAGAATGCTGCCAGGGCAGTCCCGAAGTCTGCCTGCCGGTGCTGGAAAGCCTGCTGCCGCGATGCTGCGACTCAACCAAACCCAGTGGAGTAAATTCATGAAACGCCTGCACGTCAATATTTCAGTCACCGACCTCGATTCATCCGTCGGTTTCTATAATTCATTATTCGACGCGGAACCCACCGTGCTGAAGGAAGATTATGCCAAGTGGATGCTGGACGACCCGCGCGTCAACTTTGCCATCACCACCCGCGGTCAGCGCAAGGGTCTGGACCATCTTGGTATCCAGGTCGAAAACGACGAGGAACTCGGTGAAGTTTATGCGCGCCTGAAGACCGCCGGCGCGCCGGTGATCGAGGAGGGCGCGACCACTTGCTGCTACGCCAACTCGGAGAAAAGCTGGATTTTCGATCCTGACAGTATTGCCTGGGAAACCTTTCTGACACTCGGCGAAAGCCCGGTTTACGGCACCGATAACGTCAAGAATGCCAATCCCGAATCGGCCTGCTGCGGCCGCCCGCAACCCGAGGCCGCGAAATCGGGTTCCAGCTGCTGCTAGCAGTATCCCGACTCGATAAAACAAGACTGGAAGCGAGACCATAAATGGGCATTTTCGAACGTTACCTGTCACTGTGGGTGGCACTTTGTATCGCGGCCGGCGTGGCCGGCGGCGTGATAATGCCGCAACTTTTCGAGCTGGTTGCCGGCATCGAGTATGCTAGCGTCAACCTGGTGGTCGCGGTGCTGATCTG
>JAASSH010000523.1 GCA_021767985.1 Gammaproteobacteria bacterium
GACTCCTGGCGGTGTCTTCCATCGCACCGGGAATAAAATCGATCACGTCACGTTTGCGGTCGATAAGCTTCGCCCAGTCGAGCCTGGCGGGCCCAACCTCTATCCCGTGCTCGGAAGCCAGTTCGATTTCATGTAACGCGTTGGCGGCGGCCACCAGGACTTTTTTCGGGGTACAGCCGCGGTTGGGGCAGGTGCCGCCGAAATCGTCGGATTCGACGAAGGCGATCGATTTACCGGCGCTGTGCGCAACCTGTGAAACACCGAAGCCGGCATTACCGGCCCCGAGGATGACAATATCGTATTTTTTAGGCATAACTTTGATCCTGTGTTGTTGAATTATTGACCAAATGGTCATAAACTAGTCGAAAAATATGACTGCGAGGCAGTCGATTCTGTGAGTATATTAGTTATTGACCGAACGGTCAATAACTAATTCAACACCGTGGAACTGAAGATGGCAAGACCCAGACAATTCGACGAAACCAGGGTTATCGAAAGCCTGATGAACGTGTTCTGGGAAAAAGGCTACGAGGCAACTTCGATGCAGGACCTGGTGGCCGCGTCGGGTTTACTCAAGGGCAGTCTCTACGGCGCTTTTGGCGATAAACATGCCATGTATCTCGCCGCGCTGAAACACTATGACCGCACCCGTATCCAGGCCGGAATCGATATCCTCAATGGTGAGGGCAGCCCGCGCCAGAAAATCGCGCGCCTGTTCGACAATGTCATCGAATCGACCAAGCGCGGACTGTTTGCCGGTGGTTGCCTGCTGTGCAACGCGAGCCTGGAGATGGCGGCCACCGATTCGCAGGTAAAGGCCGAGGTCAAAACCACGATCCGACGGCTCAAGATAGCGATCATGGAAGCGCTCTCGCCGCGCATCCCCAACGAGGACCAGGCGGCCGCACTGGCCGCGTTTATCGTCAGCGCCTATTTCGGTTCGCGCGTACTCGCCAAGGGCGGTGCACCCGCCGCGATGATCGGGGATACGCGGGATCATTGCCTGCAGCTGGTGCCCTGAAATCCTGGCGCGACTGGTTTGGCGCTGCAACGTAAATAGCGGTTTCGATCCAGGCGCGGAAACATAAATCTCTCTCAATTTGTTACCAGCTGGGTTAAATTACCCCCAACCCCAAATTCAACCTGGACTATTCCATGTCCGAGACCAGCAGTAACGGAACCGTCTACGAGATAAACGGGCCGATCGATGCGCCAGTCCTGGTATTCATCCACGGACTGGGCTTGAATCGGCAGGTGTGGGAGAGCTATATCCCCCGCTTTGCACAGCGCTACCGGGTATTAAACTACGATTTGTTTGGTCATGGCGAGAGCCCGCCGCCGCCGGGAATGCCGTCGTTGACCATGTTTTCCGAACAGCTGCTGGCGCTGCTGGACGAACTTGCAATAGACCGATGCTCGATTATCGGATTTTCACTGGGTGGCATGATCAATCGTCGCTTTGCGATGGATCACGGCACGCGGCTGCAATCCCTGGTGATACTAAATTCTCCGCACGAGCGAGAACCCGAGGCGCAGCAGCTGGTGGAGCAGCGCGCGCTCGATTCAGCCGCCGGCGGGCCCGGCGCAACCCTCGACGCCACGATCGAACGCTGGTTTACGCCCGATTTCATAGCCGCCAATCCCGACTACATCGCGCGGGTGCGTGACTGGGTGTTGGCCAATGATCCGGACAGCTACGCCAGTTGCCGCAAGGTGCTGGCCTTCGGTGTAATCGAGCTGATCCGTCCGCAGCCGCCAATCCGGCATCCGACCCTGATCATCACCTGTGAAAAAGACAGCGGCAGTACCCCGGCTATGAGCCAGGCAATCGCCGGCGAGATCGCGGGCGGACAAGTGGTCATCGTGCCACAGCTTCAGCATATGGGCCTGGTGGAGAACCCTTCTTTTTTCATCAACGCCATTGCTGAATTTCTGGAGGACAATTCGCGCTGAAAACAATCGACGCGGAATCGACTAAGTGTCCAAAGGGCAGCGGCACGCACAGGATCGAGATGCATATCATTCGATCGACCACGGTCACGGGTAATCATTCCCGTAGCCTCGTAATCCCGATGTTGCTGGATTGAGTATCGAAATTCGAAGAATAGGATTAATATTCGCGGCATTACATCGCTGTCGAGCACGGATAACAGCATAAGATCAAGGTGAGCAAGATGAAATTTCAGTTAGCAATCAATCTCGAACGCATGGACGACAGCAAGGATATGAACGACGTCGCCAGGCATACGCTGGAAATGGTGCAGATGGCCGACCAGGCCGGGTTCAATATTGCCTGGGCCGCGGAACATCATGCGCTGGAAATGACCATAGCGCCGAATCCGTTTCAGATCCTGACCTGGTGGGCTGGCCATACCGATAACATTCGCCTGGGAACCGCGGTTGCGGTGGCGGCGTACTGGCACCCGATCAACCTCGCGGGCGAAGCGGCGATGACCGACCTGATCAGCGGCGGACGCCTCGAGTTCGGAATCGGTTCCGGTGCCTACCAGCGCGAGTTCGATCGCATGCATCCGGGGCTCAAGCAATCCGATGCCTATAAACACCTGCACGAAATGTTGCCGGCGCTGAAGGCGCTGTGGGCCGGGGACTACGAACACAATGGCGAGTTCTGGTCGTTTCCGACGGCGACCTCGGTACCGAAACCGGTGCAGAAGCCGCACCCGCCGATCTGGGTCGCGGCGCGCTCCCCGATCACTATCGAATACGCCATCAAGAATAATTGCCACGACATGTCGTGGCC
>JAASSH010000524.1 GCA_021767985.1 Gammaproteobacteria bacterium
CGGAGTTACGCCCCAGTTTTCCTCGCAGCCGAGCGCGTCGCGTTCCGCCGGAGTTAACTGCCGACTAAGGCTGGCGTTGGCCGCCATCGGCAGCAGTCGCTGTTCGAAGTAACCGAAGTAATCGGCAAAACCGTTGACGCTGAGAATCATCTGCTCCGCGGTCACCTGCCCATTCGGCGTCGACAACCTGATCTCCCGGTCCAGGTTCATCGCGGTTACCGGCGAGTTTTCGTACAGGGTGACATTGTCGGGCATGTTATCGGCGAGGCCACGCACCAGCGCCGCCGGATTCATCAGGCGACAGCCCGGGGTATGCACGCCGGCGGCAAAATGCGTGGTGCCGAGTCGCTTGTCGAGCTCTGCCTTTTCGATCCAGGTATAGGGCTCGCCGAGCGCATCGAGTTCCCTGGCGAAAGGTTCGAGCACTTCGCGCACGCCCTGCTCCGATACCGCGCAGTGATACTTGCCTGGCTGGGTCCAGTCACAGTCGATGCCGTAACGTTCGATCTGGGCTTCGTGATAATCGATCGCGGCGCGCGCCAGCGCCATGAAACGATGCGATCCTTCCAGTTCCTCCATCGACGAACCGACGTTGTGCGGCAAATCGATGGCGAAACCCGAGTTGCGTCCGGAAGCGTTTTCTCCGACCTCACCCGCGTCCAGCAGGATCACCCGATCGTCGGGCCGGTTTTCGGCGAGTCGGCGCGCGGCCGCAAGACCGGCATAGCCGGCGCCGACGACCACCCAGTTGCTTTTCTGATCCCCCTGCAGCGCCGCTTTGGGCGTGCGCGGCGCTAGTATATGGCTCCAGCCATTGGTGTTGTCATCCCTGGGCAGATGCGTGACGGAACGGGTATTCAAGTTTCAGTCCTCGTGCCAGTCCGACGGATGAATCGCGAAGTGTACCAGCGCATACTCGGCCTCATAGATCAATTCGGTGCCCTGTGGCAACCAGATGCAGTCCCGCGCGTGTAACTCGTGCACCTCGCCATTGGCATACAGCCTGAGGACACCATCGAACACGGTGAGCACTTCGTCGTATTTGATCGTCCACGGAATGCGCGCATTGGTCATGCGTCCCCAGCCCGCGCCCAGTTGCGTGCCATCCTCGGCGCCACAAACCCCGGCCACCTGGGCCATTTCACCGTATTCGAAGCGCGGCGCGAACTCGAGATCGTCGAAGCGCATCAACCTGATAGCAGCTTTACTGGTTGTCATTCTATTTTTTTGTTTGCATTAAACATACAGATCTGTATATTCAAACATACAACTATGTATGGTTCAACCAATGCCTGATACCAGCCTGCTCAAGGCGGTGGCCGAGCGCGGCGTCCCGTCCCAGGATCGCAAACAGCTACAACGCTTCGACTGGCTGCAGTGTGCGCTCGAGGTTTTCGTGTCCGAAGGGATCGACGCCGTGCGCATCACCCGCCTGGCCGACGACCTCGGGGTAACCCGCGGCAGCTTTTACTGGCATTTCGAGAATCGCGAAGACCTGATCGACGCGCTGGTCAGCTACTGGAAAGACAAGAACACCGCGGCCCTCGCGCGATCGGTAAACAATGCCGCCAGCCTGACCGACGGCATCTTCCGTTTCTTCGAAACCTGTATCGATGCGGCCTACTTCGATTCCCGGCTCGACCTCGCTATCCGGGAGTGGTCGCGACGCTCGTCACGAATTCGCGCACTGGTGGATCGTGAAGACGCCGCGCGATTAGAGGCCCTGCAAAACTTTTTCGCGCATTTCGATTACCCGATGCCCGAGGCGCTGATACGCGCGCGGGTGCTTTACTACTCGCAAATCGGTTTCTATGCACTCGAAATCGAAGAACCGCTAACTACCCGGATGGGTTACACCGAAGCCTATTTCGAGTGCTTCACAGGGCAAAAGCTCGATCCAAAACGGGCCGACGAATTTCGCCGGCATATTCTCGACCGCTACGGAGAAACCCTATCGTGAGCAGAAGATCAAGACGCGGCAGACACCACGGGGTTGCCGATACCTCGCATCGACGCCAGGTCAACTACCGCAAGCTCAAGAATCCGCTCATTCGCCAACCGGCCTTCAGCGAAGACCGGCTCGAGGCGATTCATCGCACCGCGCTGCGCGTTATCGAAGAACTGGGAATCAAGGTGCTCAACGACGAGGCGCGCGACTATTTCAAACAGGCGGGCGCCCGTGTCGACGAAACGTCACAACTGGTCAGGATCGATCCGGCTTTGATCGCGGGCGCGCTGGAATCGGCGCCCAGCGAGTTTGTCATGCACGGCTCGGCGGAGGAGGCAAACGTCACGCTCGGCGGGGACAACATCGCGTTTACCTGCGTCGGCGGCGCACCGCATGTTTCCGATCTCGATCGAGGCAAGCGTCCCGGTACGCTCGAGGACACGCGCAATATTATCAAGCTCAGCGAGCACTTCGACGTGCTGCACCTGCAGTCGCCCAACGTCGAGTCACAGGACGTCCCGGTGCACCTGCGTCACTACCACGTTACCGAAGCCCAGCTGACACTGAGCCGCAAACCGTTTTTCATTTTTTCCCGCGGTAGCGAACAGGTCGAAGATGCTTTTACGATGGCGCGCATCGCACACGGTTTGAGCCAGCAGGAATTCGAGGCAAAACCCCTGTGTTACACCGTGATCAACACCAACTCGCCGCGCCAGCTCGATATCCCGATGTGCCAGGGCATCATCGACTTCGCCCGCGCCGGGCAGGTGTCGGTGATCACCCCGTTTACGCTGGCCGGGGCGATGGCGCC
>JAASSH010000525.1 GCA_021767985.1 Gammaproteobacteria bacterium
CCAACCAGCCGGAAAGCCGCGGCTTAGCGGTTCGCACCGTCCCTCGCAGAAATGGATTGCGGCTCGAGGCCGCAATGACGGGGTCGCCAATACACTTTTCAGTGTATGGATTCGACCTGGCCTGTCACTCCCGCGCAAGCAGCGGTCCGACGAATCGGGATAGTTTCACTTGCATCAACCTGCGGCATTGCCTAACCTACCGCGACTCCTCAATTCCAGAATTCCATCACTCAATGGCCACTAAAAAATCCGCTTCAAGCAAACCCAGTATCCGTCAACATTCATCGCTGGTAGTCGACGGCACCGACCGCGCGCCGAGCCGCTCGATGCTGCGTGCCGTCGGATTCGACGACGCCGATTTCAGGAAACCGCAGGTCGGCATCGCGTCGACCTGGAGCATGGTCACGCCCTGCAATATGCATATCGATCAACTGGCGCTGAAAGCGGCCGAGGGCGCCAACATGGCGAACGGCAAGGCCGTGGTGTTCAACACCATTACGATCTCGGACGGCATCTCGATGGGTACCGAGGGCATGAAATACTCGCTGGTGTCGCGCGAAGTCATCGCCGACTCGATCGAGGCCGTAACCGGCTGCCAGGGTTTCGACGCACTGGTCACGATCGGCGGCTGCGACAAGAACATGCCCGGCTGCATGATCGGCATGGCGCGCCTGAACCGCCCATCCGTTTTCGTTTACGGCGGCACTATCATGCCGGGTTGTCATAAGAACAAACCCACCGACGTGGTCTCGGTGTTCGAAGCCGTCGGCGCCGAAGCGCAGCACAAGATCACCAAAAAGGAGCTCAAGGAGATCGAGTGTACCGCGATTCCGGGGCCGGGCTCCTGCGGCGGCATGTATACCGCGAATACCATGGCTTCGGCGATCGAGGCGATGGGCATGAGCCTGCCGAACAGCTCGGCGCAGGCCGCGATATCGAACGACAAGACGCAGGACTGCGTCGAGGCCGGCCGCGCCGCGATGTACCTGTTGCGCAACAATATTCGACCCAGCGACATCATGACGAGAAAGGCGTTCGAGAACGCGATCACCGTGGTCATCGCACTCGGAGGTTCGACCAACGCGGTGCTGCATTTGCTGGCGATGGCCTCGGCCATCGGCGTCAGGCTGAAACTCGACGATTTCACCCGCATCGGCAAGCGCGTGCCGGTGCTCGCCGACCTGCGCCCCAGCGGCAAGGCGATGATGTCCGAACTGATCGAAATCGGCGGCATCCAGCCGCTGATGAAAATGCTGCTCGACGCCGGCCTGCTGCATGGCGACTGCCTGACCGTCACCGGCAAGACCCTGAAGCAGAATCTCGCCAAAGTTAAGCCCTACCCGAAGAGCCAGGACATCGTGCATGCACTCAACGACCCGATCAAGAAGGACAGTCATCTCGTCATCCTGCGCGGCAACCTTGCCCCGGAGGGCTCGGTCGCCAAGATCTCCGGCAAGGAAGGCCTGCACTTCACCGGCAAGGCGCGGGTTTTCTCCTCCGAGGAGCAGGCCCTGAAAAAAATCCTCGACGGCACCGTCAAGAAAGGCGACGTCATCGTGGTGCGCTACGAAGGCCCGAAGGGCGGTCCCGGCATGCGCGAGATGCTGTCACCGACCTCGGCCATCATGGGCAAGGGGCTGGGCAAGGATGTCGCCTTCCTGACCGATGGCCGCTTCTCCGGCGGCTCGCACGGTTTCGTGGTCGGGCATGTCACCCCGGAGGCAGCGGTCGGTGGCCCGATCGCACTGCTGAAAAACGGTGACATCATCACCATCGACGCCGAAAAACGCGAGGTCAACGTCAAGCTCAGCGCCGCCGAGATGAAAAAACGCGCCGCCGCATGGAAACCGCCGCGGCCACGCTACAAGCGCGGCGTGCTCGCCAAGTACGCGCGCCTGGTGAGCTCGGCTTCCGAAGGAGCGGTCACCGACCTGCCCCAGGATTAAGCGAGTCGTCTATGTCCAGAGGGTTGCCAACCGCGCGCGACATGATCGCGCAACTGATCGCAACCCCGTCGGTGAGTTGCGTCCACCCCGACATGGACATGAGCAACCGCGGCGTCATCGACCTGGTTGCCGACTGGGCCGAAACCCTCGGCTTCGAGATCGAAATCCAGGCGGTCGACGAACGTAAATCCAACCTGATCGCGCGCGCCGGCAGCGGCAGCGATGGGCTGGTGCTGTCGGGCCATAGCGACACCGTGCCCTGCGATCCGAATTTGTGGAGCAGCGATCCGTTTACCGCGCGCGAAGCCGACGACCGCATCTACGGGCTCGGCAGCTGCGACATGAAGAGCTTTCTCGCGCTCGCGCTCGAGGCGAGCAGCAAGATCGATTTCGACAAGCTGGCGCGGCCATTGACGATTGTCGCCACCGCCGACGAAGAAACCACGATGAAAGGCGCCAAGCTGATCGCCGACAACGGCAAAAAACTAGGCCGCTACTGCGTCATCGGCGAGCCCACGGGCCTGAAGCCGATTCGCCAGCACAAGGGCAACCTGACGATGTCGGTCGAATACCTGGGCCAGTCGGGGCACGCCAGCGATCCCGGGCTCGGCAATAACGCGCTCGATGGCATGCACCAGTTCATGACCGCGCTCTACGCTTACCGCGACCGCATTCAGCAGCAGTATAACGACCCCGCTTTTACAATCCCGACGCCGACGATGAACCTGGGCCACATCCATGGCGGCGACAATTCCAACCGCATCTGCGGCAGCTGCATGCTGCTGATCGATATTCGCTTCCTGCCGTC
>JAASSH010000526.1 GCA_021767985.1 Gammaproteobacteria bacterium
GGCAAATTCAGCGGGCTGCAGCAGCAAATCGACCGCCTGCGTGAACAGCTGGCGGGACTGGAAACTCGGCAACCCGCCGCCGTACCGGAAACGGAAGCAGAACCCGTAGTCAGCGATGCTGAGCCCGCTGCCGCAGCCGAGCCGGCGAGCGCGGCGACCATGGCCGAAGACGAGTCTGTGGAAATGCCGGCGCAAGCGGAAACTGAAACAGCTGCGGCGAGCATGCCGCCGGCCGCGGCCAGCGTCAGACCCGAGCCGACAACACGCGCCAAAAATCCAGTCGATCACTTCGAAGATCTGATACGCCGCGTCGCCAACCTCGTGGTTTCCTATTTTACGGATGGCAATATCTTCGTCCGTATCGGTATCCTCATCCTGTTTTTCGGCGTTGCCTTCCTGCTCAAGTATGCCGCGGAAAATTCGCGCATCCCGATCGAGTTTCGCTTCATGGGCGCCGCTTTGGGCGGACTGGTGCTGCTGGTGTTCGGCTGGCGCTTACGGCTCAAAAAACAGATCTACGCGCTACTGCTGCAGGGCGGCGGAATCGGCGTTATCTACATCACGATCTTCGCCGCGTTTCGCATCGCCGACCTGTTGCCGCCGACGCTGACGTTTATCCTGCTGGTATTCTTCAGCGCATTTACCGTCGCGCTCGCGATCCTGCAGGATTCGCGCGCGCTGGCAATTTACGCGGTACTTGGCGGTTTCCTGGCACCGTTCCTGGCCTCTACCGGCAGCGGCAATTATATCGCGCTGTTTAGCTACTACTCGGTATTGAACGCGGCGGTGTTTGCCGTTGCCTGGTTCCGAGCCTGGCGCTCGCTCAACCTGCTCGGCTTTATTTTCACCTTCGGCGTATTCGTGCTGTGGGCGGTGTTCGATTATCGCGACGAATACCTGTACCCGGCGCTGGGATTCCTGCTGCTGTTCTTCCTGATGTACAGCCTGATCGGCGTACTCTACGCGCTGCGCCAGCCCGAGCAGCTGACCGGGCTGGTCGACGGCACGATGGTGTTCGGCACGCCGGTCATCGTTTCCGGCCTGCTGATGCTGATGCTGCACGACTATGACTACGGCATCGCCGGCGCGTCCGCCGGTATGGGCTTCTACTATATCGTGCTGGCTCGATATGCCTGGCGTCACGTCGGCGAAGATTTCCGTCTGCTAGCGGAAGCGATGCTCGCGATCGGTGTGGTGTTCGCCACGCTGGCCATTCCCTATGCGCTGGAAGGACACTGGAGCAGCGCCGCCTGGGCGCTGGAAGCGGCCGGAATCCTGTGGGTTTCGATCCGCCAGAATCGTTTCTACGCGCAATGCTTTGCAATCGTGCTGCAGGTTGCTTCGGGCGTTCTGTTCTACCTGCGCAATATCGAGGACGTCGGCAGCACGGCCTGGCTCAACCCGGCATTCCTTGGCGGTGTTTTTATCGCACTCGGCGCGTTTATCTCCGCGCGCATGCTGTACCTGCAGGCGCGGGACTTCAAACTGCGACCGCTGCATATTCCGTTCTATATCTGGGCCATGGGCTGGTGGCTGGTGAGCGCGCTGGTACAAATCGACGAGTATGTCGACAACCAGGTCGTCGCCCTGCTACTGCTGTTCGGCACGACCGCGGGCGTACTGGTCTATCTCGATCGCCTGCGCCGCTGGGACTGGATGCCGGCCGCGATCAATGCCGCACTGTTGCTGCCGGTGCTGATCCTGATAGCACTCTACTCGCTATACGAAAACGAACATGTGCTGGTAGCACCGGACGTTTACTTCTGGGTCGCCGCGCTGGCTGCATGCTACTGGGTCATCACCCGGCTCGAGGCGGTGACCTGGCCCGATTGGGTCGATATCGCCGCCCATACCGCGTTCGTCCTGTTCGTTTCGCTATTACTGTCGACCGAGCTGCTATGGATCTTCGAAAAACAGATCGACGTCAGCGGCGAGGGATTCCATGCCCTGCTTGCGGTAATGCCGTTACTCGCGATGCGACTCGCGCAGGCGGGCAGGTTCCCCGCCATTAACCGCCTTGGAGTCGACCTGCAGTTGAGCATGATTGCAGCGCTGTCGATTTACCTCGTCTTCTGGAGCCTGATTGTCAATCTGACCAATAGCGGCGATCCGGCGCCGCTACCCTATATTCCGTTTATCAATCCGGTCGACCTGACCCAGATCGCGTTCTTCCTGCTGGTACTGGGCAGCCTGAAACTGCTGCAACCGTCGATGGCGCTGCAGCGCGACCACATCCTGATCATCGTCGCGGGGCTGATATTCGTCTGGCTCACCGCGGTGCTGATTCGTAGCATGCACCACTATCTCGAAATACGTTTCGACATGTCGGACATGCTGGTCGACACGCGCGTGCAAACCGCCATCTCGATCCTGTGGACCGTGATCGGCATGGGCGGCATGCTGTTCGCATCGCGCCGCCTGATGCGTCCGTTATGGATCGTCGGCGCGGCGCTGGTAGGCGTGGTGCTGGTGAAAATGTTCTTCGTCGACCTCGGCGCCAGCGGCACGGTGGAACGTATCGTTTCGTTCCTGGTAGTCGGCAGCCTGCTGGTCGCCACCGGTTACTTTTCGCCCATACCGGACAAACAGCCCCGCTCGGAACCGACACAGGAAACTTCCGCGCATGCCTAGATTGATTTTATCGTTACTGCTGTTAACTCTCGGCAGCCAGGCGCAGGCAGCGCCCGAGATCCGCGATTACGCATACCAGGCGGTTATCGGTGAAAGCGATCAGAAGCTGCAACGCATCGA
>JAASSH010000527.1 GCA_021767985.1 Gammaproteobacteria bacterium
AGCGCCCGTTCGATCAGATCGGCCGGGAAGCACAGGCGCCCGTCGGTATCGAGACTGCCGCCGGCCGCGGTGACGCGTTCGACCACGACATCGGGAGCTTCCGACATGCCGACATCCTGCAGTATCTTGCGTACCGCCTGGTCGAGCCGCGGCAGATCCGCCGGGTTCAGTGGCTGGTAGCGACCGCCGACGATACCGCTCAGGCGAGGCGCGCCGCTCTGCGAACGCGAAGATCCGGCTCGCTGGCGGCGACGTGAACGATTGGTGCGACGGCCGTTATCGGTATCGGGCATGCGTCTCTCAGGCAGTTTGTCGGCGTTGTTGCCGTTTGCGCTGTTTCTGCGCCTGCAGCGAATCCTTGCTGCCGTCGTGCCAGCTGCCGAATACCTTGTCCAGCGGCGTGGCGGTATTACCATAGTTGAAATTGAAGTACTGGTGATGCAGCTGGTGGTACCAGTCGCCGCTGAAAAAACGCTTACTCCCGATCTCGACAAAGTTGAAGCCCGAATGCGAAGGCGCCGGGCCGATAGCCATAAACAGGCTCAGCAACACAATGACGACCGGGTGCACCGGCACAAACCAGAACAGAATGAAAACGCTGAAATACAGCAGGTGCTCGAGCGGATGCATCGAGATACCGGTCCAGGGCCCGGTATTGACGTTGCGATGGTGCAGTTCGTGCACGATCCTGTAAACCGGTTGCCAGTGCATGAAGCGATGCACCCAGTAAAAATGAAAGGTGCCCCAGAAAAATACGAAAAGAATCATAAAGCCAAAATAAACCGGGTGCTCGCCGATCGACGGCACGGACAGGTACCCGTTGGCGTAAATCCAGTAAGTGATTGCCTCGTAGGCGGTGCATACGGTGACCCCGGAAACGATACTCCAGAACACGTTATCCCAGACCTGGTTGCCCCACAGGAACAGCCGGTTACCGGTCGCCAGCCACTTGTCGTGGTACTTGAATTTACGATCCTGGCCGCGTCGCAGGTATAGCCACCAGTGAAGACCGCCGGCGACCAGCGTCAGCAAAGCCGCGTTACGCAACCAGATCAGCGCAATCCAGCCGGCTTCGAATTCGGCCATGGCCGCCAGTGACGGCGTCAGGTAATACCAGGTGACAAAGGACAGTCCGATAAAGAGATGCCCCCAGGGGAACAGCATACCGAACAACAGGTATTTCAATGCCGCCAGCGGGCGTGGCGGCCAGGCATAAAGCTCCGGCAAACCGATGGTCGACTCGGGCTGGTACTGGCCGGTTGGGTTATACGGAGTTGATGCCATCGCAGAAACCCTGCAACTTGAGTTGTCGCTCGATTCTAGCCCCTTGCCACAGCCCCGGTAAAGTCCTGACTGCGACCCGAAAACGGCGTTACCAGGTAAGCGGCAAGAATAGATTTTGCTCCGGCCGAAAGCTGCTTATAATCGCTGCATTCCGCAATGCCCGGAGATTGCATGTCTTTCGAAACCATCGAGTTAAGCCGCCAGGGCCCGGTTGCCCTGCTCGGCCTGAATCGACCCGACAAGCTCAACGCAATCAACGCGACGATGATTGCAGAAATCAACCGCGCGCTGGATGAGTTCGAAACCGACGACGCGATTCACGCAATCGTGGTTTATGGAAACGGACGCGCATTCAGCGCGGGTTTCGATTTGCAGGCAGGGCTGGAGGCCAATCGCAGCACCGAGGCCGAATGGCGCGCGGCCATCGATACCGATCTCGACCTGATCATGCGTTTCTGGCATTCCCCCAAACCCACCGTGGCCGCGGTCCACGGTTACGTGCTGGCTGGCGGCTTCGAGATCGCGCTGGCCTGCGACATGACGGTCTGCGATGCGACCAGCCTGTTTGGCGAACCCGAGCTGCGTTTCGGCAGCAGTATCGTGGCACTGCTGTTGCCGTGGTATGTCAATCCCAAGCGTGCCAAGAAAATGCTGCTCAGCGGGCAGGATCGCATGCCTGCCGAAGAGGCCCTGCGGCACGGCATCGTCAACGAAGTGGTAGCCGAGGGTGACGCCCTGGAACGCGGGGTATCGCTGGCGCGCGAGGTCGCGCTGATGGACCCGGATTCGGTCAGGATGACCAAGCAGGCGATCAACCAGACTTATGAAATCATGGGGCTGGGCAAGGCCTTGCGCATGGGCGCCGATACCTCGGTCAAGATCGAAACCCTCGAAACCGAGCTGCGCAGGCGTTTCAATCAGATCCTGCGGAGCGAGGGCATGAAGGCTGCGCTGGCATGGCGCGAGGCACGGCTTGACCAGGATGCCTGAACACTGTCTCGATCCGCTATTGAGTCCCGGCAGCATCGCGCTGGTCGGCGCTTCCGACAGACCCGACAGTCCCGGGCAGGTGCTGGCCAGAATGGTGATCGAATCGGATTACGCCGGCGACGTCTACCCGGTGAATCCCGGTTACCCCGAAATACTCGGCCAGACCTGCTATCCCTACCTCGAGTCGCTCCCGGTGACGGTCGATCACGTCATCATCGCACTCGGCAATCAACATCTCGAGAGCGCGCTGCAGGCTGCCATCGATCATGGCGCCCGGGCCGTGACCATCTATTCCAGTGGCGTGCTCGAACGGGACTCCGAACCCCGGCTGATGCAACGACTCTCCAGCATGGCGCGGGACGCCGGCGTGCTGGTCTGCGGTGTAAACGGCATGGGTTTCTACAACGTCCGGCAGGATTTGTATGCCGGCATCTTCCCGCGCGCGGCCGAAATCATCAAGGGCCGGATCAGCTACA
>JAASSH010000528.1 GCA_021767985.1 Gammaproteobacteria bacterium
CCATTCCTTCCAGGAGTAAGCCAGCCCGGCGGTAACCGAAACCCGCTCCTCCTGGTAATCGATCTCTACGAAGTCATCGTCGTAGGACCTGCTGCCGTCCAGGAAAATCTGGTTGGCCAGGTAGCTTGCCCGCGCTCCTGCGAACAGGTACCAGCCGGTTTGCGAGGACACCGGATTGGTGGTCCGGGAACTGATCAGCAGCGCGGTAGCGAAAGAGTTCTTCATCTGCCGACCGTAGCGATACATGAACCCGGCGCCCACCTGGCTCGATATCGTGCCCAGTGCCAGATCTGCACTGAGGAGAAAATCAGAGTTGCCGCTGCCGGAAACCCAGGTCCTCCAGACTCGCCCGCGGCTGACCTGGAACACGACCTCGTCGTCGAGCTGTTCGTCCCAGCAGCAGGGTTCTTCGGAATCGATGACGTCGTGCACGAACTCCTGTGCTTCCTCGGCGAAGGAGTATTCGCCGACCACGCCAACCGTGACGGAAATACTGTCCGCGTAGCTTTGTTGGACCTGAACGAAAGTGTCGGCGTAGAACAGCAGGCCGCCATAGGGCAGGTCGTCAGGCGGCAGTATCGGCGGG
The DNA here is from genome assembly GCA_021767985.1 of Gammaproteobacteria bacterium. Lineage (GTDB taxonomy): Bacteria > Pseudomonadota > Gammaproteobacteria. The sequence goes on from JAASSH010000528.1 coordinate 587, forward strand.
TCCTCTTCGATATCGTCGGGCGTGATCATGGTTTGCCCGATCGTCCCGATACTGAATCCGGTACCGGAAGAACCACCGTCTGGCAGGCTCCACTTCATCGCGCTAGCGAGGAACCCGATTTCAGCGGGCTTGCCCTCCGGGGTATCGAGCCAGGAGACGTAAATCCCGTTGGTATAACCGTTGTCGTTGCCGACAAAGGTATCGTTATCCAACGTGAATAATATCCATTCGGCCTCGGCCAGAACCGACGCAGGCGCCGCTACGCCGATCCCAATTAGTGCCGCCAGCGCGGACGATCTTAATTTTTTGTGCATGTAATCTCTCATCGTGGCTCCTGTATTGTGTTTATTTGTGTTGCATGGAGTACTGCGTTGAACTGTCTTAGCCGGCCATAGACCGTATCGTCTGCCCCGCGATGGAGGCACTGCACCGTAATGCAGCGACTGCAGCCCGAAAAATTATGCCAAAGCATGAAAAGCCCTTTATCAATGTAAGTATTTTGCATGGGGTCGGTGACAAATCAGAATCAATTGCCAGAAACCCCGAACGTTACAAACAATACAGGATCGATTGGTCAGAGTCGATAGGAAGCACCGAACATGGGGCCCTGGTAATCGATGTCGATGCCGAAATCATTGTCGCCGCCGTCCTCCACGTCGATATTGAGGTAACGATAGCCGCCGAAAAATACCCAGTCGCTCTCGCTTTGGTAACCCACCAGTGCGATCAACTGCTCGGAACTGCTGTCGGAGCCGTCGCCGGCGTCGATGCGAAGCGAGCCAATCCAGCCCTCGGTACCGCCCCACTGCAGGCGCAGCCCGACGACCGTATCGGTCCAGTCGTCGTCGCCGCCGCGATCACGCGACCGGGTCAGGCCGAGCAGGCTCGCGTCACTGTCGAGACTGATGTCGAGCCGGGTATTGCGCAGGCCCAGATATACGTCGAATCCCAGTGTATCGTCACCGGTTCCGTTTTCGGCAATGCGGTAACCGACAAATCCCTCGAGCACTGTTTGCTCGAGTTCTGCATCGACTTCGACTTCGAGCAGGCCGTCGGATGACGATGAGTCGTCAGCCTTCAGTTTCAGATAAGCGATATCGCCGAAATAGGACCAGGGGCCGCGCCGATGTTCGATGTAGCCCATGTAGCCGAGGTCGAGATTCTCGAGTATGTCGTCGAACGGCACATCGACATCGGAGGTGACACCGCCGACAGTGGATTCACCGTCGAGTTCGGCGGCAAACAGGTAGATACCGACATCGGTCCATGTATCTTCAGCCAGCGCCGGCAGGCTAAGCAGCAGCGAAAGGCTTAGGACAAACCATTGTTTGAACATTTTTCTTACCTCCAAAAAAAGTAACGCCAGGACACGATCCTGGTTCGAGTTAGTATTCAGAATCCCGCGACGCGCTCGATCAGCCAGAACGCGGCGATGCTGCCGATGCCGTAAGCCGGCGCCTGCATGATCCAGTCCGGCCATTCACGCCGCAGACGCCGCAGCGCCAGCACGACAGCGAGAATGACTCCAATAAACAATAGCTGCCCCATTTCGACGCCGACGTTGAACATCAGCAGCGCCAGCGGCACTTCGTTTTGCGGCAGGCCGATATTGCCGAGCGCGCCGGCGAAACCGAAACCGTGCAGCAGGCCGAAGGCGAACGCAACGATCCACGGGTAACGCGCGGTCAGGCTGTGCAAACCGCGGTTGACCTTGACCAGTTCGCTGGCGAGAAACAGGATCGATAGCGCGATCACCGCTTCGACCGGCGGCCCCGGCACCCAAAGCAGACCGAGCGTCGCCGCGGCCAGCGTGATGCTGTGCGCGATGGTGAACGACGTCACCGTGATCAGCAGCCGGCGCGCGCCGCTGACGATCAGCAGCAGCGCGAGCACGAAGGTCAGGTGGTCGAAACCGGACAGGATATGGTCTATGCCGAGCAGGGTATAATCCCAGGTGACCTGCCAGGCGCCGCGCTGCGCGACGACTTCGATCCACGGCTGACTCGGCCGCGCTATTGCCGTGGTTTCGGTGCCGTCGAGCCACTTGAAACGCGCGAACACGTCGGTGATCGTCGCTTCGAGGCCGATGAAACGAATCATGGCGCCGTCGACCGCATCGGGCGGCACCTTGACCACGCGCCGGTGCAGGGCCGAATCGGACA
>JAASSH010000135.1 GCA_021767985.1 Gammaproteobacteria bacterium
AAAGGCACTGGTAGCAGGCGCTGTTGGCGGCCGGCTGGTAATTCATGATTTGTCCTTCGAGCCTGATTGCGGCGCCGATCACCAGCGGCGTGCCAGTTTCGACACAGGCTCGGTTGATATCGAAACGGGTTGGATAGTTATCGGTGCAGTCGAGCACGATATCGACCGACTCGACCACCTGTTTTAACTCTGCGGCTTCCATCTGGTAGGAAATCGTTTCGACCTCGCATTCCGGATTCAGCGCGGCGACGGTTTGCCGACCCGACTCGACCTTGTCTTCCCCGACGGCATCGTTGCGGTGGATAATCTGGCGCTGCAGGTTCGAAGTTTCAACGATGTCGAAATCGCACAGCACCAGTTTGCCGATTCCGGCGGCGGCCAGGTACATCGCGGCCGGTGATCCGAGCCCGCCGACGCCCACGATCAGGGCGCTGGCGTCGAGAATCGACTGCTGCCCCTGCTCACCGATTTGCGACAGCCGGATGTGGCGCGCATAGCGCTCTGTTTGCGACTGATTCATCCGCCACCCTTGTGAAAATACTGGTGGAAGCGATGAAAGAAATCATCGCGTTGCGAACCCTCGGCGTCGTTAAAGGAAAACTTCACGTCGAGCACCGGCAGGTTAAACAGACCCAGTTTGCGCGGCGGCTTTTCGGCCACCCTGACGTCGACGGTGAAAGTCGATTCCTCGAGCGAAACGCGCCAGTGATGGCGCCCGATCTCGATGGCATCGAAGTCGCTGCGCTCGCCGCTGAACGGCCCCAGCAACACCTTGCCGAACTCGTCGGCGCCATAGCCCATTTCATACTCGACCAGGTCAGGCTGTGGGTCCGGGTCATTGCTCATCGGATCCGATCTAGCCGCCGGCGACGGGGGGCCAGATCGAAATGGTGTCGCCCTCGACGAGTTTGCGCTGGTCGCGGTCTTCGCCGCAATTGACGAAATGACCATTGACCAGGACGAGGTGCGCCTCGGCCTCGGAAATATGAAACTGCGTAATCAGGCGGCTCAGGGTAATATCGTCCTCGACGCTGACCTCGCGCCGGAAGCGGCTCTTGCCAGGCGGCAGGTACTTCATCAACGACGCGTAAAACTCGATGTTGATGTTCATCTCAGGCTAGTGATACGAGAGTTCCTGCGTACAGGCGACGTAAGCTTCCATAATCGCGGTCGGATCCTGCATCAGGCGCTGTTTCCACTCGCCGAGATGGATCCTGGACTCGATCAGGCCGCGCAGTACGCCGACGTGCTGGGTCTTTCCGACGCTGCTGGCGCCGACCAGGTGGTCGCCATCGAACTGCAGGTTGATGTACTGGAACTCTTCCGGGTTATAGAGATCGGCGCTTTCGCCACCATCGACCCCCATCCACAGGCCGAACGAGCAGGAAATCAGGCCTACGGTATCCAGCACGTTCATGTTCAGGGTGCCGTGATGCTCGTCCCCCTGCCCGGCCATGTTGAGCGCTGCGATGCGACCGTGATCGGTAGCTGTCGGCTGGATCGCCTGTACCTCGAAATTGCCGGTGGAAAAATCGACACCCTGGGCCACGTCACCGGCGGCGTAAACGTCCGGGTTACTGGTCTGCATGCGGCGATTTACCAGGATACCCTGGTCGACTTCGATATCGCTGTCGGCCACCAGGTCGGTATTAGCCTTGACCCCGGTCGCGGTAATCACCAGCGCCGCGCCGAGCTTGCTGCCGTCGCTCAGGCTGACTTCGACCTGGTCATCGCCGCTATCGCTGATGCCATCCACGCTGCAGGAAGTGTGCACGTCGATACCCTTGTTTTTGCACCAGGTCTCGAGCAGGCCGCCGGCCTTGTCGTCGAGCATACGCGGCACCATGCGGTTGCCCATTTCGACCACGGCGAGATTGACGCCGCGCTTGACCAGCGCCTCGAGGATGATACAGCCGATGAAGCCCGCGCCGATCAGCACCACGTTGGAACCGGGTTGCGCCAGCTTGATGATGTTGCGCGCATCCTCGAGCGTCCAGCAGGAGCTCACCTGCGGCAGATCGAGCCCCGGTATCGGCGGGCTGATCGGATGCGACCCGGTCGCCAGCAGCAGCTTGTCGTAGCCGCGGCTGCTACCGTCGCCCAGGGTTACGGTTTTGCCCTTGGTATCTATCTTGTCGACCCGTTGCTGCACCACCTCGATATTCGAATCACCGAAGTGCTGCTTCGGATCGCGCAGGTAGGTGCCGGATTCGTCGATGTTGTTGATCAGGTAATAAGGAATCGCCATACGCGAGTAAGGCGGTTCGGGCTCGTCACCGATAATTGCGATATCCGCGTCAGGATCCGCCTTGCGCAGGGTCTCGGCGGCGACAACGCCGGCAGGACCTGCACCGATAATTAAATGTTGCATGATGTTATGCCTTCAACTGAAAACCCCCTGCCGCCAGCGGCAGGGGGTGTTTTGATTAAAGCGAAAGCCGTTGACGGGTTTCTTCCGGGATCTTGCCGTCCGCGGTCCAGCCCCTGACCTCGTAGTACTTGGGCAGCATTTCGCCAAGACGATTCACCTGACCCTTGGTCGGGCCGTCTTTGATGGCTTCCTCGAGCAGGCGCCTGGGCAACTTGTCGTCATCCGCGGTGAATCCGGCCGCCTCGTTGAACAGGCGCTCCATGTTCCAGATGCGCTCACCGGTTTCGAGGCAGTTCTCGACGCTCCAGTCGCCCTCGCAGGCGGCATCGATCTGCGGTGCGATGTTATCCATACCCCAGGCAAACGTGGTGAAAATGCACAGCCCGGCGGAGTCGACCAGCGCGGTCGCGTCCTGGAACGCCTTGACCAGTTCGGGCTTGCCGTCGGTATCGTTAAGCTCGGTCTTGACCGGAATTCCCAGCACCTCCGAGGCGATCGTGTAACCGCGCAGGTGACAGGCGCCACGATTCGAAGTCGCGTAGTTGAGGCCGATACCCTGGATACCGCGCGGATCGTAGGCCGGGAACTCCTGGCCCTTGACCGACATCGACAGCTCCGGCTTGCCATACTTTTCCGTCAACCGCTTGGAACCCATGCCCAGGTCGGCGGAAAATTCACCGCCGTTGCACATTTGCTCGGTGATCGCGACGAAAGCCTCGGCGCTACCGAACCTGAGTTCGACGCCACCGGTTTCCTTGGTGCCGATGACGCCTTCCTCGAACAATTCCATCGCGGCGGCCACGGTGGCGCCATAGGAAATGGGATCCATGCCGTCTTCGTTACACAGGAAATTGACGTAAGTCAGCGCATCGAGATCGTCGACCCCGGTATCGGCGCCCAGCGCCCATGCCGCTTCGTATTCGAGCCCGCCGGAATTGCCCTGGTACTGCGGCTTGTCCTTGACCGAGAAATGCGTCGGATCGACCGTCGAGATACGCCCGCAGGCGATGGTGCAGCCGAAGCAGGCGCCGTTCGTGGTCAGGTTCGGCTTGCCGTCGCTCTTGCGCGGCTCGGCCATTGCCTCGGCGGAAATATTCTCTGCGCCCTCGAAACCGACATCGCGCATGTTGCGCGCCGGCAGACCGCCGACGCCGTTGATGACGTTCATCAACACCTGGGTACCGTAGGCCGGCAGGCCCTGGCCGGTCACGGCATTTTCCGCGAGTACCGCCTTGCCGTCGCCGGTCGCCGACATGAAGGCCTCGGCGTCATCGACGTTGCCGATACCCTGGGTACCGCGCACCGCAACCGCCTTCAGGTTCTTCGATGCCATCACGGTGCCGACACCGGAACGTCCTGCGGCGCGATGCTTGTCGTTCATGACCGCGGCGTAGAGGCAACCGTTTTCAGCGGTGCGTCCGATACAGGCGACCCGCATTTGCGGATCCTGGTGCGTGGCGTGAATGATATCGTCGGCTTCCCACGCGGTTTTACCCCACATGTGCTCGGCGGACTTTAATTCGACATTGTCATCCTGGATCAGCAGGTAAACCGGCTTATCCGATTTGCCTTCGAAGATGATCATGTCCCAGCCGGCGAATTTCAGCTCGGCACCGAAGAATCCGCCCGAGTTGGAGCACGCGATGGCGCCCGTCAGCGGTCCCTTGGTGATAACCGAGTAGCGCCCGGCGGTCGACGCCATGGTGCCGGTCAGCGGACCGGTAGCCATGATCAATTTATTGTCGGGTCCTAGCGGATCGCAGGCCGGATCGACCTCTTCGCTGAGGTACTTGGACGCCAGGCCGCGCTGGCCCAGGTATAACTTCGCCCATTCCATATTGAGCGGTTCGGATGTGCAGCTGCCTTTAGAGAGATTTACCCTCAGGATTTTTCTTGTCCATGACATGATTCGTTACCCCCATTATCAAGCGGTCGCTTCAGCAGAAGGCAGGCTCTTGGCCGCCGACGCCAGCATCCGGTCGTAACCGGTCCAGTCCGCATCCACGTAAGTGATCGCATCGGTCGGACAGGCCGCCGCGCATTGCGGATCGCCACCACACAGATCGCACTTGACGACCTTGCCGGTAGCCTGCGAGTAGTTGACGGTGCCGAACGGGCAGGCGATGGTGCAGACCTTGCAGCCGACGCACTTGTCGTCGTGGATCACCTTGGCACCGGTTGCCATATCGACGGTGATCGCATCTACCGGGCAGGCACGCATACACCAGGCCTCATCACACTGCGTGCAGGTATAGGGCGCAAATCTTCCCTCGTGATGAAAAGTGAATACCTTGATATAGGATCGAGACGGGTTGAAGGTCCCGGTATGCTCGTAAGAGCAGGCCATTTCGCATTGAAGACAGCCGGTACACTTCCCGGGGTCGATGTTGAGGGATTTCTGCATTGTATCCTCCGATTGCGTCGTTATTATGATTCCCGGGATAATTATGCTTTTATCCTGACGGGAAGTTTTGGTTCAAGCCGTAAAAATACCACTGTCGCCGAAGCATTTATAGCCCCAAACACCAAATTTAATCGGCTTTTACGCCGTGGTGGTACTTCCCGCTAAAAAAACTGCGCTTACCCCTACCAATTTAACCTCTTCTATGCCTCAATTAACCACTGAAGCAGTAAATCCGATTTCAATGGTCGAAAAAATCACTCCCGATCCGAGTTGTGCCGATCCTTTCGATCCCAACTCGATCAGCCTGGCCGAGGCGCTCGAGCGTATCGAGCAGCGCGTGCTGCCGGTTCACGCCTGCGAGCGCCTGCCTATACGGGAATGCCTCGACCGGGTTAATAACGAGGCCGTCAAGTCTCCTCACAACGTGCCGCCGCGGCCGAATTCGGCAATGGACGGGTTTGCAGTTAGCATCGACAGCCTCGCCGCGGACAGCATTACCGAACTCGAGGAGATCGGCACGGCCTACGCCGGCCAGCCTTTCGAAGGTAGCTGCAACCGCGGCCAGTGCGTCCGTATCATGACGGGAGCGCTGATCCCGGAAGGCACCGATGCCGTAATCATGCAGGAACAGGCAGAAGTCAGTGATTCCGGCAAGATCAGAATCGATTCCGACCATCGCGTCGGGGAAAATATCCGCCAGGCCGGCGAGGATGTCGAACAGGGCTCTACCGTGATCGAGGCCGGGGTCAGGCTCAATCCCGCCGATCTCGGCGTCCTGGCCTCGCTCGGTCTCAGCCAGCTGCAGGTCAAGCGTAAGCCGGTGGTCGCGTTCTTTTCCACCGGTGACGAGCTGGTCCCCGTCGGCGAGCCGCTGGAACCGGGCAAGATCTACGACAGTAATCGCTACAGCCTGCACGGCATGCTGTCGCGCATGGCGGTCGATATCATCGATCTGGGCGTGGTGCGCGACGATCCCGCAAGCATGCGCGAGGTGCTGACCAGGGCTTCGACCCAGGCGGACCTGATCATCAGCACCGGCGGCGTGTCGGTCGGCGAAGCCGATTACATCAAGCCGGCACTGGAAGAGCTCGGCACTACCGAGTTCTGGAAAATCGCGATCAAGCCCGGGCGTCCGCTGACCTTCGGCCAGATCGGCGCCAGTATCTTCATGGGGCTGCCCGGAAACCCGGTCGCGGTCATGGTGACTTTCAGCCAGTTCGTGGTGCCGGCGATCGACGTATTATCCGGCGCCAGTATGCGCCGGCCGGCACTGTTTCGCGCACGCGCGCTCGAAGCGCTGCGCAAGAAACCCGGGCGCTACGAGTTTCAGCGCGGCATCGCGACGCTCGACGAAAACAACCAGTGGCAGGTGGCCAGGACCGGCAAACAGGGGTCCGGCATTCTGACCTCGATGAGCCGGGCGAACTGCTTTATCGTCCTGCCCGATGAAAACACCGGGGTCGCCGCCGGCGACGAGGTCGACATCCAGTTCTTCGACTGGTCGCGGTAGCAATCATGGCCAAGGTTCTCTATTTCGCCAGCCTC
>JAASSH010000529.1 GCA_021767985.1 Gammaproteobacteria bacterium
CAGAATGCCGTCGGCCAGGCGTTCGGTCGCGTCTTCCCGGAAACAGCTGCGGGCATTGAGCGCCATCTCGACCAGCACGGCTCGATTCTGCTGAAAGAATTTCAGCTTCAATGCCAGGCTCTCGGCGCTCAAATCCGCCTCGTCGATAATCTGTGCAGCCTTGTTTTGTTCGAGGAAGCGGGCATTGTGATACTGGTGGTTATCGACCGCGTAGGGAAAAGGAATCAACAACGCGGCGACCCCGGTCGCGGCCAGTTCGGCGATTGTCAGCGCACCGGCTCGACAGACCACCAGATCGGCCCAGACATAGGCAGACGGCATATCCTCGATGAAACTGACCACCTCGGCCTCGATCCCGGCGTCGCGGTAATTCTGCTCGCAGACGGCCACATGCCTTTCGCCGCACTGGTGCCTGACCCGGGGACGTTGCTCCCGATCCAGGCAGGCAATCGCCTGCGGCAGAAACTGATTCAGCGCGGCCGCCCCGAGGCTGCCCCCGATTACCAGCAATTGCAGCGGCTTATCCACCCTGGCCTGCAGGCGCGCGGCAGGATCGCCCAGGTCGGCAAAACTGGCGCGTACCGGATTGCCGATGCACTCGCTGCGCGGTACCGACTGCGCGGCATCCGGAAACGCGAAATAGTTGCGCGTCGCGAGCCGGCTTAGTATCCGATTGGTCAGGCCAATGATCGAATTCTGTTCGTGCAGGTAAAGCGGGATATTGAGCAACCAGGCCATCAGGCCGCCGGGACCCGCGACGAAGCCCCCCATACCCAGAACCGCCTTGGGCCTGGTGCGGCGCAGCACTCGTAACGCCTGCCAGCAGGCGCGTAACAGGCGAAACGGTGCCAGCACCAGCGTCGCCATGCCCTTACCGCGCAAGCCCTGTACGCTCAACCATTCGATCGCGAAATCGGCCGCCGGTACTACCCTGGCCTCGATGCCGGCACGGGTGCCGAGCCAGACGATACTCTCGCCTCGCTGGCGCAGATTTTCAGCCACCGCCAGCGCCGGGAACACGTGTCCGCCGGTACCGCCCGCCATCACCAGGATCGGTTTTTGAAGCGCTGTATTCATCGGCGTTTCACCGCCTTGCGACGCGCGGCGGGCGCGGCATCGCCCTGCTGGCACTCGTAGTAGACCCGCAGCACCAGGCCCACCGCAAACGACATGCTGAGAATCGAGTTGCCGCCATAGCTGATGAACGGCAGGGTCAAACCCTTGGTGGGCAAGGCGCCCATGTTGACGCCGATGTTGATCACCGCCTGTAGCGTGATCAGCAGGCCAACACCGTAGGCCAGGTAGGCGCCGAAGGCCTGTTGCTTTTGCAGGGCCATGCGGGCAATCGAAAAGCAGCGCAAAGCAAACAGGCCGAACAGGCTGATCAACAGCACCTGGCCGACAAAGCCGAACTCTTCGGCGAATATGGCAAACATGAAATCGGTGTGCGCTTCGGGCAGGTAGAACAACTTTTGAATGCTGCCGCCCAGGCCCGAACCAAACCAGCCGCCGCTGCCGATCGCGATCAATGATTGCGTCAACTGGAAACCGCTGTTGAACGGATCGGCCCAGGGATCGACGAACGACGTGATGCGCGCCAGGCGGTAAGGCGACGACACCGCAAGCAAGCCCATGATACCGAGCGTACCGATGACAAACAGAACGAACTGGCCGAAGCGCACGCCGCCGAGGAACATCAGGCCCAGGCCGGTCATCAGCAATACCGCCGCGGCGCCGAAATCGGGCTCCATTACCAGCAGGCCGCTGGCAACGGCGAGTATCAGCATCGGCTTGACGAAGCCCATGGTATTGGTCTGTATCTCGTCGGTACGCCGGATCAGGTAGCCGCTCAGATAGATAATGAGAAACAGCTTGGCGACTTCCGATACCTGGAAGGTAAACAGGCCGAAGTTCAACCAGCGCGTGCTGCCGTTCACGGTGTGACCGACACCGGGGATCAACACGCATGCCAGCAGGACGATCGATCCCAGCATCAGCAGCATGCCGTTGTTACTCCAGAACCTGAGCGGAATCCTGCAGGCGAACCACACCAGCGTCAGGCTCAACAGGATACGCAGGAACTGACGCTTGGCGTAATAGAACGGGTCCTGGGTTTGCTGGTCGGCGATGCCGATCGACGCCGAGGCCACCATTACCAGGCCGATGCAGATCAGTGTCAGGTAGATCAGCAAGGTCACGTGATCGTATTCGTCCGCCAGCGTCGATTCCGCCCTGGACGGCAGGTTACCGGTCTTGATCGCCTGGCTAGTCATTTGCCAGCTCCCTGACACGCTGCATGAAATCCTCGCCGCGCTGTTCGAACTTTTCATACATGTCGAAGCTGGCGCAGGCCGGCGCCAGCAGTACGCAGTCACCGCTGACCGCGACCTGACGCGCGCGGCGCACCGCGGTGCGCATGTCTGGCACTGGTTCAATTTCGGTAGCGTCCTGCCAGGCCTGTTGCAGGCGCGGCGCATCTTGTCCCAGCAGCAGTGCGAGCTTGACCCTGTCGCGAATGGTATCTGTCATCACCGACATATCTGCGCCCTTCGACTGCCCCCCGGCGATCAGTATCACCGGCCGCTCGCGACCCTCGATCGATGCCTTTGCCGCGCCGACATTGGTCGCCTTGGAATCGTTAATCCACTCGACCCCGTCGATTTCGGCAACCCACTGACTGCGGTGCGGAATGCCCGCAAAATCCCGCATCGCGTCCACAATCGCGGCACGCGAAATGCCGA
>JAASSH010000530.1 GCA_021767985.1 Gammaproteobacteria bacterium
AGACCGCCGCGTTGACCGATAGCGCCAGTATCAGCAGGATGAAGCCGAGTGCCAGCGCCAGTGCGAGATTGCCTTTCGACGTCTCGAGTGCGATTGCAGTCGTCATGACGCGGGTCAGGTGATCGATATTGCCGCCGACGATAATCACCGCCCCGACCTCGGCGATCGCCCGACCGAAGCCGGCCAGGGTTACCGTCAACAGGCTGTAACGCGAATCCCAGATCAACGCGCCGATGACGCGATGCGTCGGTATGCAGAACGAGCGAAACTGTTCGTCGTACTCGTGGTGCATATCTTCCACTACCTGGCGCGACAGCGCGGCGATAATCGGCGTAACCAGGATGCTTTGCGCGATGATCATCGCCGCCGGGGTATAGAGCAGGTTCATCCAGCCAAGCGGTCCCGCGCGCGACAATGCCATGTAAACCAGCAGGCCGACCACCACCGGCGGTAATCCCATCAGCGCGTTCAGTATGACGGCAATCGTTTGTCGACCCGGAAACCGCACCACCGCGGTCAGGGCGCCAAGCGGAAAACCCACCAGCGCCGAGATCACCACGGCGGTAATGCTGACGCGCAGGGATAAGCCGATGATTTCGATCAGGTCGGGGTCGGCACCAATGATCAGTGAAAACGCCAGGCCGAATGCGGCCGAGAAATCTTGCATGTTAAATTATGTTAATTATTGCAAAAATTACGAACATATTAAGAATCACCGTAAATAAATCAAGCTACTAGCCTGAATCGCAAAACCTGGCCGCCTGCAAACTGCGCCTTGCAGGCCTGGATTACAGGCAGCATTGCCTGACCCGTGGACAGGCTCTTGTTGCCGCCCGCATCGTCGCCGTCATCGCCTAGCCGGAATCTGAGGTTCGCGCCGTCCCCGCGAGCACTTATGCATGTCGTTTATTCGTAAGAACTGCCGCTGGACTGCGTATATCGTGCGATCCTGAATGTGCTTTAGGGTCATGAGTCGCGTATACTTCGGCGGCTTTTTCGTAGACAACCAACCGGGAATAATCGTGGATAGAGAAGCAATGAATTTTGACGTGGTCATCGTCGGCGCCGGCCCGTCGGGTCTGACCATGGGCATTCGCCTCGCGCAGCTGGCGCAGGAACAGGAACGCGAACTCACTATCTGCATTCTCGAAAAGGGTGCCGAGGTCGGCGCACATATCCTGTCCGGCGCGGTGGTCGAACCGCGCACGCTAAGCGAGCTGATTCCCGACTGGAAGGAGAAAGGCGCGCCGCTGAACGTGCCGGTGAAATCCGACTCCTTCAAGTTCCTGACCGAGAAGGGATCGATTGCGATGCCGACGCCGCCGCAGATGCACAACGAGGGCAACTATATTATCAGCCTCGGTAACCTGTGCCGCTGGCTCGCTGAGCAGGCCGAAGAGCTGGGTGTTGAAATCTTCCCGGGTTTCGCCGCGGCCGAGGTGCTGTACGACGATTCGGGTGCGGTGCGCGGGGTCGCCACTGGCGACATGGGCATCGGCAAGGATGGCGAGCCAGGTGACAACTTCGAGCCGGGGGTCGAATTGATCGGCCGCCAGACCATTTTTGCCGAGGGCTGCCGCGGTTCGCTGACCGGCGAGCTGATGCAGAAGTTCAACCTGCGCGATGGCGTCGAGCCGCAAACTTACGGCATCGGCATCAAGGAAATCTGGGAAGTCAGGCCCGAGGTACACGACGAGGGCGCCACGCTGCACACCATCGGCTGGCCGTTGAAATCGGATACCTACGGCGGATCTTTCCTCTACCACAACGAAAACAACCAGGTCGCTGTTGGATTTGTTATCGGTCTCGATTACCGCAATCCACACCTGAGCCCGTTCGAGGAGTTTCAGCGATTCAAGAATCATCCTTCGATCCGTCCGCTTTTCGAGGGTGGCACCCGGGTCTCCTACGGCGCGCGCGCGATATCCGAGGGCGGGCTGCAGTCGATCCCGAAACTGACATTCCCCGGCGGTCTGCTGGTGGGTGACACCGCGGGCTTTCTCAACGTGCCGAAAATCAAGGGCACCCATACCTCGATGAAATCGGCGATGCTCGCCGCCGAGGCCGTAATCGAGCTGTTACCGGTGGAGTACGACGAGGAAAATCCGGGACCGGCGCTGGAAGCCAGTGCCTACCCGGAAAAACTGAAGGACTCCTGGCTGTGGCAGGAGCTGCACAAGGTTCGCAATATCCGTCCCGGGTTCCAGAAGGGGCTGTGGCTGGGGCTGTTCAACGCCGCGCTCGAATCTTACCTGTTTCGCGGCAAGGCGCCCTGGACCATGGGGCATCACGCCGATCACGAACAGATCGGTCACAAGGACGATTACCCGAAAATCGATTACCCCAGGCCCGATGGCGTCGTCAGCTTCGACCGTTCGTCATCGGTTTACCTGTCCGGTACTTACCACGACGACAACCAGCCGGCGCACCTGCGGCTGCGCGACGACAGCGTGCCGGTTGCGCTGAACCTGGCAAAATACGACGCTCCCGAACAGCGTTACTGCCCGGCCGGGGTTTACGAAATCGTCGAACTCGAGGGGCAGCCCGCGCTGCAGATCAACGCTCAGAACTGCGTGCACTGCAAGACCTGCGACATCAAGGATCCGAGCCAGAACATCCACTGGACCGTGCCTGAAGGTGGCGGCGGGCCGACCTATCCCAACATGTGACCAGAGGCGGCTAAAGCCACCTCTGGTCATCCCGGACGCGCCCCCGGCGCGCTCCGGGATCTCGAGATGGCC
>JAASSH010000531.1 GCA_021767985.1 Gammaproteobacteria bacterium
CCGGTCAAGTTCGACTTCGATTGCATTGCCGCGGTCGAAAGCGCTACCCGGGATCTCGGTTACAGCCATCAGCAAATTGTCTCGGGTGCCGGTCACGACGCCTGCCAGGTATGTCTGGTCGCGCCGACCTCGATGATCTTCGTGCCCTGCGCCGGCGGGCTAAGCCACAACGAAGCCGAAAGCGCCGAGCCTGCCGATCTCGAGGCCGGCTGCAACGTGTTGCTGCACGCGATGATGAACCTCGCTAACCGCAAACCTGCCTGAAGCCGTAATTACCGGGTTATGGATGTTTCGACCGGCTGGTAGAAGCGGTCCGGCATGACCACCAGTTTGCCGACGTAGCCCTTGGCCATGAAGTCGGTCTGTGCCTGGTGGAAATCGCTCAAACGGTAGGTCGCGAACAGGTTAGCGCTAATCTTGCCGGATTCGATATAGCCAACCAGTCGCGCGAACGCCTGGCGCGTGCCCTGCGACGAGCCGTGGATTTCAAGATGCTTCAGGTACAAGGTGCGCAGGTCGAGTTCCACCACGGGACCGGCGAACGCGCCGGCGGTCGTGTACCTGCCCTCGGGGCGCAGCAGGTTGATCAAATCTTTAAACAGCGGGCCCGCGACGACGTCGGCGACGACGTCGATCGGTTCACCGTGCAGCAGGGTTTTGAGCTGTTCCACCCAGTTGCCCTGATCACGCAGCACCACGGCCTCGGCGCCCAGCGCCGCGACCGCTGCGGCCTTGTCCGAGCTCGTGATCGCGTAGGGAATTGCGCCGCGCGCCCGGCATAGCTGTATCAGTCCGCCGCCGACGCCGCCGGCCGCGCCGCTGATCAACACCCGCTCGCCGGCGGCGACCCGGGCCCGGTCGAGCATGTGTTCCCCGGTCAGGTAGGCGCAGCAGAATGTGGCCAGTTCGGCGTCCGTCATCGGGCTGTCCACCCGGTGCGCGTTCACCGACGGTACCTTGCAGTATTCCGCGTAACCGCCATCGGCGCCATGCCCGATATAGTCGATGTCTGCGAGGCTGTCGCCGTCGGTGTTGTAAATGCTGAAATCCACCATCACGCGCTCGCCGATACGCGCCTCATCGATAGCGTCGCCGACCGCGATGATCTTGCCCACGGTATCGGCACCC
The DNA here is from genome assembly GCA_021767985.1 of Gammaproteobacteria bacterium. Classification (GTDB taxonomy): domain Bacteria; phylum Pseudomonadota; class Gammaproteobacteria. The sequence continues at coordinate 1,129 of JAASSH010000531.1, forward strand.
TGGATGCGCGGGAATTCGAGCGTGGGTTTGCCGCGCCGCCAGGAGGCCACCGCGTCCGGGTCGTCATCGGTACCGTAGGCACCCTGGCGCACCCAGACGTCGGTATTGTTCATGCCGCAGGCATGGACTTCGATCAGGACCTCGTCGGCCGCGGGGGTCGGAACCGGGTAATCCATGTATTGCAGCTTGTCGAGATCGCCGTGGCCGGTGAGCACGACCGCTTTCATGGTATCGGGCAGATTAGTCAAAATGTTATCCCCTTTCGTCTTTGGGTGAATCCAGCACGACGTAAGTCGTGATCGAGTTTACCTGCGGTAACGCGCCCAGAACCTCGACGTGAAATACCTTGTATGCCGCAATATCCGGCAGCTCGACCCGCAACAGGTACTCGATAATCCCGGTCGTATTATGACATTCGCGAACCGCGGGCGCGGCCCGCATCGCCGCTTCGAAGGCTTCCTGCGCGGGCACGGTGTGATCGGACAGCCCGACGGCGATATAGGCGATGAAGCCGATGCCGCGCTTTTCGTTATCGAGAACGGCGCGATAACCGGTGATTACGCCCGACTTTTCCAGGTCCTGCACCCGGCGCAGGCAGGCCGATGGCGACAGCCCGATGCGGTCCGCCAGCTCGATGTTGCTGATACGCCCATCGGTCTGCAATTCCTGCAATATCTTGCGGTTATATCGATCTAAATTGGTCATAGATTGCTAATTTTGATTATTAAGCACACGATTTGCAACAAAAATCGAATCATCTGGATGTATTATTGTGGTCATGAAAATCGAAATCCTGACCGCACTGTGCAGCTTTGCCTTCGTCGCCTCGGTGACTCCAGGCCCAAACAACCTGATGCTGATGGCTTCGGGTGCCAATTTCGGTATCCGCCGCAGCATCCCGCATTTACTCGGCGTGGTTTTCGGATTCGTGATCATGGTGCTGCTGGTAGGAACCGGCTTGATGCAGGTTTTCGACGCCTATCCGCTGAGCTACGACGTGCTGCAGGTATTCAGCATTGTCTACCTGTGTTACCTGGCCTGGAAAATTGCGACCGCAACCTCGATATCGGCCCGGGCAAAGAGATCCCCGTTGACCACGCTGCAGGCGGCCCTGTTTCAATGGGTCAATCCCAAGGCATGGGCCATGGCGTTGACCGCGATCACGGTTTATGCGCCGTCGCAGAGCCTGGCCGCAGTGGGCTTCGTCGCACTGGTGACAGGCATGGTAAACCTGCCGTCGATCTTTGTCTGGATAATTCTGGGTGAGCGCATGCAGCGCCAGCTGCAGGGCGGTTCGAAAATGCGTGTCTTCAACTATGGCATGGCGCTATTGTTGATCATCTCGCTTTACCCGGTCGTGGTCGGATCCCTGGGTTAGTCAACTGCGCTGCTGGTCGACGTGCTCGGCCAGCAGGCACAGGATTTCGAACATCGTCGTCACCGCTACCAGCGCGGTGTTGCCCGACGGGTCGAACGGCGGTGACACCTCGACCACGTCGCCGCCGACCAGGTCGAGGCCGCGCAAGCCGCGAATCATCTTCTGTGCCTCGAAGGTCGAGTAGCCGCCGATCTCCGGCGTGCCGGTCCCCGGCGCGAAGGTCGGGTCGAG
>JAASSH010000136.1 GCA_021767985.1 Gammaproteobacteria bacterium
CAGCTACAGCGCGCTGCCGTGGTTCTGGTCAGACCAGTACGACTGCAAGCTGCAAATCGTCGGTCTCAACCTGGGCCACGATCGCACCGTGGTCCGTCCCGGCGCCAGTGAATCCAGCCTGTCCGTATGGTACTACCGCGGTGAACGCCTGCTGGCAATCGACGCCATGAACGAACCCAAGTCCTACGCCTTCGGCAGGAAGATCATCGAAGCCGGCAAGAATCCCGCGCCGGAAACGGTTGCCGACCCGGCGACCGATCTCAAAGCCCTGGCAATGGGCTGACAGGATACACTCTGGCCGGTCGCCCGGTAGCCAGGCCCGATGCGCCGGAGCGATTGGAACCTGCGCTTCAATCGCGCGATAAGAGATTCATGTCGTTACCTGTCGGCAACTAATCGGAGATAGCCCGGCCTTCGAGCTGGGCAAGGTCACCGCTGAGCTCGACGTAGGCTTCGAAGCGCAGCCGGATATCCCGCACATAGTTGACCGGCTCACGTCCATTAACGTATCCGTAGCGCGAATGCTCGGCGTATTCTTTTTGCGACAGCAACAGCATTGCCTCCTCGGTGTGCCCGAACCAGCGATTCGGATCATGTCCCAGCTGCCTGGCCAGTCGCCGCGCGCTATTTACGTGGCCTGCACCCGCGTTATAGGCAGCCAGGGTGAACCAGATTCGCTCCGAAATCGGCAGGTCATCCGGAAACCGGTCGCGCAACCAGTCGAGGTATTTTATGCCGCCACGAATACTGTGCGCCGGATCGCTGACGTTTTTCACGCCCATGGCCTTGGCGGTGCGCGGCATCAGCTGCATCAGCCCTCGAGCGCCTACCGGAGACTTCGCCTTCGGGTTAAACCGACTCTCCTGGTACATTTGCGCGGTGACCAGGCGCCAGTCGAACCCGTAACGACTGGCGTACTTGCGTACCAGCTGATCGTAGGGCGAGATTTGCCCCTTGAGCGCATCGATCACGCGCCCGCGTGCAAGACGCTGCACCGAGCGCCGGCTCTTGAAATACTTGTTGTAGGTTACGTTGTAAAACTCGCTCTTATAAATATTCTGAACGAACTCGTCGAGTGCCTGCTTGAGCAGGGGATTACGTTTTCGCAGGGCGATCGAATGCGGGATCTCGGCTTCGAGCGTAAATGCCGGGCGCACCGGCAGGCCCTTGGCAAGTTCGATATCGAGTATGTGATCATCGACCATGGTTGCCTTGTACTTGCCGCGCGATACCATCTGCAATAACTGCTCGGCTTCCACGGCATCGTCGGTAGCGCGCAGCTTGAAGCCTGCACCCTCCTGCTGCAGCTGCGACAGTCGCTCCCAGTATTGGCTGTGATGGCGCACGAAAACGGTTCGATAATCGAGATCCTGCAGCGAGTCGGCAGGGTCGTCCTGGTGCACCACGATATGCTGTTGCGCATAGTGATAGGGGCGCGAGAACTCCACCCCCAGGCGCCGCTGTTTTTCATCCGGCTCGAGAAAGCCGAGCGCGATATCCGCCTTGCCCTCGAGCAGCCAGGTCGTCAGTTCGCGATGACTCGGCGGAACCACGACTTCCAATCGCAGCCCATGATAGTCGGCAAACTCGCGCGCGAGCTCGTACTCGAAACCCATCAGCTCGCCACGGTAGAGGAAATATGAGGCCGCGTTGTTACGCAACAGGACTCGCAGCACGCGTCGCTGCTTGATCTGGTCGAGATCGCCGGTGTGGTGCTTGTTATGATCTTCCGTGCCCAGTTCGAGCTGCAGATAACGGTTGATTTCGCTGACCAGTTGCGGCGCGTTCTTGCGCACGCCCCAACCAATGTCGCGCTGCCGGCTGAAATTGACCGCGACCCTGAAATCGTCGCGATACGACTGGTAGATTTCGACCAGGTTGCTGTCCATGATGGTCGCATCGATTTTTCCGGCCGCCAGCAAATCGAGCACCTCTTCGATCTGCACCGCATCCGGCGTCTCGACGATCTCGATCTCCGGGTAACGCTTTTCCTTGAGCCAGACTAACGCGTGCCAGAACGTCGAATCCCGGCTCACCATCACCGACTTGCCGTTCAGATCGCGCACTCGCTGCACCGACCTGTTGTCGCTGGCGACGATGACCTGCTCATAGACATGATCCACCGGCACCGAAAACGACATTTTCTCGAGGCGTGCATCGCTGATCGTCAGGTTATCGACGATAATATCGCCCTGCCCGGCTTCGAGCGCCGGAATCAGCTTGGAGAAATTATCGACAATCACGAGTTCGGGAATCAAACCGTGCGACAGCGCAATCTCTTCGGCGATACGCTGCTGTTCGGCCAGCGGTGAACGGCGGCGCGGCAGGTAAGTAGCGCTGGTAAAATCACGCGTTAACAGAATTCGCAGTTTGCCTCGGCGCAGGATATCGACGAAGTCGCCGTCGAAGGACTGCGCCTGCTCTAGCGAGCTGTAGTTGCGGTTTATATAGGCCTGCGCAGGATTTAAAAAAGCCAGGACCAGCAGCAACAAGACCAGCTGGATAACTGTCCGAGCGAACGGTTTATGGCCATGGATCGATTCCATAGTCAGACACTAAAACGCTTTATTGCCGCCTTGTCAAAGCTGAAACCGCTAATATTCGTCTTATCGAGACTCGCATCACGATTTCAGTAAGCGATATCCAGAATACAATAAACCAGCCTGCCGCTGGGGACTTCGACCTCGACTTCTTCGCCGAGCTCACGCTTCAACAGCGAACGCGCCAGCGGGGAATCGACACTGATGTAATGCGGTTCCTGGTCGAATTCGTCGGGCCCGACAATTCGGTAAACGACCGTCTGCTCGTTTTCGTCCTCCAGGGTGACCGTGGCCCCAAAGTAAACCCGGTCGCTGCTGGCGGGTTTCTGATCGACCACCTTGAGGTCAGGTAATCGTTTTTGCAGGTAGCGGATGCGGCGGTCGAGTTCGCGTAGTTCCTTCTTGCGATAAATATACTCGGCATTCTCCGAGCGGTCGCCTTCCGCCGCGGCAGCCGACAGCGCCGCCACCACCTCGCGCCGCTTTAGCCATATGGCCTTTTGTTCCGCTTCGAGCGAGCGCATACCGGCGGGGGTAATGTAGGGTGACTTTTTAGCTGCGGGCGGGCGGTAACGGCTCATCTGGGCGCCAGGATAAATTGGTAATTCGAAAATCTTGTTACTTGCGGTACTGGTATATTTGCACTTCGCTACCGTAATCCGCGTAATTGTTGGCAACCGGGTGCTGATCCAGGTCTTGCGTTTCTGCTTGCATGGTTAACTCGGTAGTCCCTGGCAGGCCGCCTAATATACCATCGATCGAAGGTGGTGCCAGGACTTCGGTGATAGCCAGGCAGCGTAGCGACGCCCCCGCGGTTGCGAGATCGGGATTCGACCCGGTTAGCAGTCCTCGTAACCCGTGAGTATGCAAATGCGCGACAGCGATACTGCATGGGCCAGTTCGACGAATGTCATTTTCGCTTCGAGCTCTTCTTGCCTCGACTTCAAATCCATGTCCGTCAGGGAAGACGCAATCGAAAGCCACTTGTGGGATTCGACGAGATCCTGGTCAATGCCGTCGCCCTGCTCGTAGAGCCGGCTAAGATCCAGCTGGGCTTCGACAAAACCGAGCCGCGCAGCACTCAACAACCACTCCAGGCCCAGATTCGGGTCTGGTTTGACATGATCACCATCGAGATAAATTCGCGCCAGCCTGTACTGGGCAAACGCAACGTTTTGCTCGGCTGCCATACGATAATAAAACAGCGCTTTGCTTATATCTGCACTCACGCCGTTACCGTCCAGATACATGATTGCCAGCTTCATCTGCGCCTTCTCGTTTCCGGCAGAGGCGCTGTCTTCGAGAGATTCGATCTGCTCAGGATTTTGATTATCCAGGTTCGACCCGGTCGCAACGGCGGAACATCCGAAAACCAGAATGAACAACAGGCTTGCTCTCAACTTTCTCATCGCAATACGCCATCCAAAAGCTTAATCATCCAGCTTTCTACGCAGGTTTCTGAAAAACAGATCACAGAGCGATCGCTTTATTCTGATTACTCACGACGCGCTGACCCGTCGCTCACACAGGGAAATCCACCCTCGTTAATCGTCGCTCGGGATTCGAAATGAAACAAATACGTCGAGCTGGTAGCTCCGATTATCCGCTAATCCCCCGGGCTTCTTCGGTTAATCGGCCTTTTTATCGAATGATGTAAATCGGCGAAATTTAACCCGCATGGGTGATGCGGCAGCAATTTCCGATTGATATAGTTTCGGGCGGAGGAGCGTTCATGCAATACAGTTACAAGCAACAATACACGACCAGGCCAATACTGGAAAAAAGTCATCTCGCGCTAAGAATCGCTGAGGGGCTATTCGTATTTTTCTTGTTTGCGGTCCTGGTGTTCATTTTATTTCCGTAACCGTCGTTTAGATGGTTGCCTTGTTAACTGCCATTGTCGAACGGCGACGGCCAGGGAAACATCTGCACTAGCTCAATTTAAGACCTCAGCTAATATCGATTCGCCAGGATTTCTATCTTCAACCCAGGCACCTGGATTAAACCTATCCGGGCCAGGCATCGGCCAACGGCGACTGCCTGCCGAAGCACAATAAAAAAGGGCCGCCAGATTCTGACGGCCCTCCGAGTTACTTGGGAGAAAGGCTATTTAGATCAACACCGGCGCAACCAGTCGCGATCAGGAGGTCCCTGGCCTTTCAGCTTTCTCTCAGGTCTCGGTTACCCCGAGTGTTGCAATACCTTTCTCCAATATCTCTATAGACACTAGATCACCTCCTTCACGTTGTTACAGATGGCGTCAAGCATGCCATAGATTTCGCAGCTGTCAATGCTGTCTGGATTAAAATTTTTACCCTGGATTGAGTTCATTGTCTGCCGGCAACTCGAGGCCGGGGAAATCAGCAAGCCAGGTCACGAACATAGTCCGCAAGGGCCAGAGAAGAGGTTAGACCCGGGGATTCGATACCAAATAAATTGATCAACCCGGCCACCCCGTGCTCGGTTTCATCCTGTATGCAGAAATCAACGGCGGGCAGCCCTCTTCCGTTTATCTTGGGCCGTATACCGGAATAAGCCGGAAACAAGGACTCACTCTTTACCTCCGGCCAATAGCTGCGAATCGCCTCGTAAAACAACTCGCCTCGATTCGGGTTTACCTCGTAGTCAGGCTTGTCGATCCATTCGACATCGGGACCGAAGCGTATATTGCCGGACATATCCAGCGTAACGTGTATCCCTAATCCATATTCGTCAGGCACCGGGTAAATGAGCGAAGCAAACGGGGCCTTCCCGGAGTAAGAAAAATAATTTCCCTTGGCGTAACTGTATTCAGGGATTACGTTGATGTTGATGCCTTCGATTGCACCGGCCAGCTTGTCGCCGTCGATACCGGCGCAGTTAACTACCGTGTTTGCTGCCAGTCGAAACCCATCGCCGCTGTCATGCACGTCGAGTACCAGCTTTCCGTTTGTCACTATCCCGCCAGTCACGGAAGAATCGAACACCACTGCGCCTCCGGCGTCCTCCAGGTCTCCTTGCAGAGCCAGCATGTAAGAATGGCTATCGATAATTCCCGTGGACGGCGACCATAGAGCGGCACAGCATCTGAGCTGCGGTTCCCTGGTTCGCATCTCGGCTCGATCGAGGGGCACGATATCGTCCACACCGTTGGCACGCGCATTTTCCAGAATGGTTTGCAATCCCGGCTGTTGTTGCTCGCTGGTTGCAATTACGAATTTGCCACATCGTTTGAAAGGCACGTTATGTGCTTTGCAATATTCGTATAACCGCTTGCGGCCATCTACGCAGAACCGCGCCTTCAGACTCGCCCTGGGGTAATAAATACCGGCATGGATTACCTCGCTGTTGCGAGAAGACATTCCACTGCCGATACAGTCATTCGTCTCTAGCACGACGACTTCACGTCCCGCGAGCGCCAATGCTCTTGCAACCGCCAGCCCGATAACACCGGCACCAATGACCAGGCAATCAACCTTTTCCATCTATCGAGTACTCGGGATTCCCGTTACCAAAAAACCAATAATAAACCGACCCAACCCAAAGATGAAAAAATTCGGTTGCCATTGCCATCGCAGTGGCGGAGCCTGATATTGAATCACCCAAATGGGTTAAATGCGGTTTAATGACAATTGGTTCACAAAGCCGCCCAATCTGATTAGCTACTCTACCCGGGAGTCCACATTTGTATTGCGGGGTAATTACTCATGGTTACTTATGCAGAGGAACGTAGTTGCATCACGCAGCTTGAATTGGGTGAGCTGTTTCAAATGGGAGCGCAAG
>JAASSH010000532.1 GCA_021767985.1 Gammaproteobacteria bacterium
GAAGGCCGTATTTCGGCTTCCTCGGCCCCCTCTTCCAGCTTGTCGATTCGCAAATACTCGAGATCGACGATAACCGGGTTGTTTGCCGATGGCTGCTGCGGCACAACGAACTTTCCGCTAATTTTCGGCGCGTCCAGGTTGCCCACAAATCGATCGCCATCCCGTTCCAACTCGATACTTACGTTGCTCAGATCACGCTTGAAGGCGGTTACCTGGTCGAACTCGAGTTCTACCGACCCCAGGAGATCCGGATCCGCAGCGCCCGAGTCCTTGAGATACTGGAGCCAGTCGTCGATCGAAACTTCCGCTATCGAACCATAGAGGTTCAAGCCCTTGCGAGTCTTCGACTTCAATTCGGACGCGAACGCGACATCGAGCAGATTCAGCTTGAAATCGCGCTCGTCATCCGGAACCAGTTGACCTCGAGCGCGAATGCTGTCACCGACCTTACTGCTAAACCAGATCTGCTCCTCGAAAAAATCGACATCGGCCGTCAGCTGCAGCGCCTCCGGTGCAAGTTTGGCGAAGGGCTGCGGTATTTCAATCGCCGTATCTTGCAGATTACTGTACGCGTTGATTCTTAACAGGGGTTTGTCCGCGGGCCTCGACAGCCCGGCTATGTCAAGCCGTATCCGCCAGTCGCTCTTGCCGTTCAGGCCCCTGGTCAGGCTCGACGGCAGCTTGTTGAGCAACTGCCTGGTATCCATGCGGCCACGCGCGCTGAGCCGGGTGTTTGCGCCTGGCTCCGGGGTATCGATATCAATCTCTATCGGGTCGTCGAAAAACCTGGCGTTGATCTGACGCGCACGAATACCGTCCCCCATTATTTCCATGGCACCCTTGACCTGCGACAGGTCGATGCCCCAGGGTTCCGAGCGCGCAGCGGCGTTCTCGAAATTAACGAGCACCCGCACATCGGGCTCGAGATCATCCCCCTGCAGCGGCATCGCCAGGTTCACTTCGGTCGACACCCGGCCATCGAAGTCATCCAGGTTGCTCATGACAGGGCGATACTGCTTGCCAACGGGGGTATTCAGCCAGGTACTGACCGCGAGCGCAGTCGGACTATCGGTTTCGATCCTGAGGTCGAGCGAGGGATTTCCAAGATCGGCAATCGTTGCCCTGACTCGCGCATTTTCGATCTGATCGTAACTGGCCCGATCGAGGTCGATGTTCATACTGACATTATGAAATAGTATCCGGCCGCTGCCGTTCCTGGCGGGCTGCCAGCCAGGCGCAAAAAACACCTCGGCTTCATCGATCGAGAAGTCAACGAAAAACTCGCCCGCCATTTCGCGATTAAGGCTACGAATATCGCGCAGGCGTCCATGAAACTGCATTTCGCCCGCGTCCACGTAACCTTGCTTGATCCCCCGATCGAGCCAGGCTTGTGTCCCCAGCGGCAGGTGATTACGAGGCAGATACTTGCTCGTGCTGCTGCCGTCGGCATCGCTAAACCTGGCCCGAATGAAGGTGAAGGGGCGCTGATCCTGGTCGGCTTCGAGCCACATTCGTCCAGTCGCTTTTAAATCCTGGTTACTGACCTGAAGATCACTGACAGATAACAACAGGCCACTGTCGATCCGTTTCCCTGTGGCCTGTGCTTCGAGGCGGTCCAGCTCTATCGGTGCCTCGAAATGGTTCCCGAAATCCAGGCTGACGTTTTGCCCGTAAACCCGGGCCCCCAGCCGTCCGCGGCCCAGGTGGAAATCGGCATTAACATTAGTGGCGCCAGGATAATGGTCGAAGGCCTGGCTGTTGACCCCGACAGCCCGTCCACCGAGAAAAAATTCCTCGGGAGACTCGAGGTCGACGCTCAGCAGGACGTCCTGCAACGCGCCCTCGAACTTGCCCTGCGCGATCTGTTCGCTAAGCCGCGCCGGAAGCCACTGGCCAGCGACAACCGGCACGTTCGATAGCGGCAACCGGTCGATCCAGGCGGAAATGATCTTGTCCCTGGGCCCGTCCACAACCTCTAACTGGCCGTTAAATCCCACCACGGCGCGATGATCGATACTGAGACGCTGAAACTTGTTGGCGATACGCCATCGCGTCTTGAGATTGATGGCGCTGAAACGCGATCGGTAGGAAACCGCCAACGGTAACTTGTCCGGCGCCATCTGCACGACACCATTTTTCAACGTCAACTCGCCGTTGACCGCCAGCACCTGGTACCTGGACATGTTTATCCAGACTTCCCCGTCCAGCGCGCCCTGCTGCAAACCCCAGGCATCGAGATCGAACAGCGCGGCCACCGGGGCCAGCTTCAGGCTCGACGAGTTCAGGTAAACCAGGCTGCGATCCGGGCCGATCGTCGATTTTATCAGGATACCGCGCCCCAGTTGTTCCGGTAGGGCAGCGCTGATCTTGACAAAAAACTGATCTTGCAGGTGGTTTATATGCGCATGGATGCGTTCCAGTTGATGGGTGGTTTCGGTCTGTTGGTCGCGAATGATCAATCGGTTCAGGCTCAGGTTCAGGTAACGCGGTACCATCGCGAGAACCTGTCTGAACTCGGGCGCGGGCCCGGAATCGGGGTCTATCGATAGCGACAGATCGTTAGTCGACCAGTTACCGGCCTTGTCCTTGACCAGTTCGAGCTTTTCCAGCTGGCCGGTTACTTCCAGCACCACCAGCGTATTTTCACGCCAGCTCGCCCAGAAATCGATCTCCACTTCCAGGCTGTCGATGAAAAGGGGCTGAGACCGATCCGGCAGGGTAATCGA
>JAASSH010000533.1 GCA_021767985.1 Gammaproteobacteria bacterium
AATACGAATCGAGGCCGAGCGGTTACGTGCCGAATAGGCGAGCATAACCGGTGCTTCGAAACCGGGCACCAGGCGCTTGTAGCTGTTGGTGGCCGCGTTAGCGAAGGCGTTGACCGCACGTGCGTGCTTGATCACGCCGCCGATGTAGTACAGCGCGGTATCGGACAGGCCGCCGTAACCTTCACCGGTGAACAGGTTGACGCCGTCTTTGGCCAGTGACATGTTTACGTGCATGCCGTTACCGTTGTCGCCGACCAGCGGCTTGGGCATGAAGGTCGCGGTCTTGCCGTAGCTGTGCGCGACGTTATGCACACAATACTTCAGTACCTGAACTTCGTCGGCTTTGCGCACCAGGGTATAGAAAGCGACACCGATTTCGCACTGACCGGCGGTGGCAACCTCGTGGTGATGCACTTCGACCTCAAGGCCCATTTCTTCCATCGCCAGGCACATCGCGCCGCGAATGTCGTGCAGCGAGTCGACCGGCGGTACCGGGAAGTAACCACCTTTGACGCCCGGGCGGTGACCGATGTTGCCGTCTTCGTAAAGCTTGATCGAGCTCCAGGCGGCTTCCTCGGAGTCGATCTGGTAAGAGCAATGACCCATTTCGGTGGACCACTTGACGTCGTCGAAAACGAAGAATTCGTTCTCGGGGCCGAAGTAGGCGGTATCGGCGATGCCTGAAGCTTTCAGGTAAGCTTCTGCGCGCAGCGCGATCGAGCGCGGATCGCGCTCGTAGCCTTCGCCGGTTGCGGGCTCTACCACGTTACAGGTGATGTTGATCGTGGGCTCGTCGGTAAACGGATCGAGCGTCGCGGTTTCCGCATCGGGCATCAGGATCATGTCGGATTCGTTAATGCCTTTCCAGCCAGCAACCGAGGACCCGTCGAACATCTTGCCCTCGGTAAAGGTTTCCTCTCCGAGCTGGTGGGCCGGGATTGAAACATGCTGCTCCTTTCCCTTGGTATCGGTAAAGCGAAAATCGACGAACTTGACGCCGTACTCGTTAATTTTGTTCAACACATCAGAAGCAGACATGATTTATTCTCCAGGATCGGGGGTCTAAAAACAGGGGTGTGATTGTACCGATTGAGGCCGAGATGCCAATTTATCGTGCAAAAAACGGCAATTTTAGGGCATTTCGGAGAATAATGCACCAAAATAGTGCAGTTAACCGAGGTAGTAAATGTTGACCTTACCAACGTAATCGAGATTGCCGGCGCTCTGCTGGAGTTTGTCGACCGCCGCCTGCTGCTCACGGTTGCACATCGATGCCGGCAGCACCAGGTCGATCTCGATCAGTTTATCGAGGTAATGCAGCTTGATCTGATCAATCTGCGCGCTGGCCTCGATCCCGGCCCAGGCCTGTTGCAAATCCGTTTCGATCACGCTGCGTTCGGGCAGCCGAGCCAGCACCGATTCCTTGATCGCGTCGTCCAGCGGATCGATGTGTATCTGCACGTCGATGATCTTCGGAAACTGCTTTTTTACCCGGTGCTCGATTTTGTGTGCGATGTAATGCGCCTCGGAAACGGTCAGGTCCGAATCGACCTCGATGTGGGCGTCGATATAACCCTGCCCGCCCATCGAGCGTGTACGCAGATTATGGATCCCGACCACGCTGCTATCGGCCAGCATCGCCGCGCGCACATCTTCGACCAGGCTGAAATCGAGCCCGGTGTCGATCAGTTCGTAGAGTGCCATGCGCGCCAGGCGAATTCCCATCCACAGGATCATCGCGCCGACGATGATTGCCGCCAGCGCATCCATGTGCGGCACGCCGAGCACCTGTGCCGTAATACCGATCAGGACGACGATCGACGACAGGACGTCGGAGCGATGGTGCCAGGCGTTGGACTCTAGCAGAGTCGAATGCACCGCGCGCGCGGCGCGCAGGGTGTAGTGATACAGCCCTTCCTTGGCGACGATGGCGAGCAAGGCGAACAGGATCGTCATCGGTTCGGGGTTGATTGGCCGCGGATCGATAATGCTCTCGATCCCGCGAATGCCGATGCCGATACCGACCGCGGCGAGTATCGCACCGAGCAGCATCGAGGCCAGGGTTTCGATACGCCCGTGGCCATAGGGATGATCTTCATCCGCTTCCTTGGCAGCGCGCTTCGAGGCGTACAGAACGATGAAATCGGTGCTCAGATCAGACAGCGTGTGCATGCCGTCGGCAAGCAGTGCCTGTGATTTTCCCAGCAGCCCAAAAGTTATCTGCAGCGCGGCGAGCACACAGTTGACCGCGGCCCCGACCAGCGTAACCCGTTGCGTGGTCTTGTGCCGCTGATCAGGATTCATCGCCTTTCTGCACCAGAAAGACGAACTCCCGGTCCTGCTCGACGCTCTCGAGCACCTGGTGGCCGTTGATGCGACACCAGGTGGGAATATCGTTCATGCTGCCCGGATCGGTGCTGACGATGCGAACCCGCGTGCCGGGCGGATTCTTGTTGATGCTGTTTTGCAGGCGGATTACCGGCAGCGGGCAGAACAATCGCCGCGCATCGACTTCGACGATGTCGTTCACGCGATGACCCAGTCCTGTTCGATCTGGTCCGCGGCCAGCGGTTTGACGTGAATACTGCGCGAGGATTTTTCGCGGTCGCTGAAGCGAAGTTCCACCGATTCGGCATCACGTCCCTTGCTGAAGCGTGCGGTAATCGCGCAGGCAAGCTCGAGCTGTTCGGCGTCGAGTTGCGCGCCTTCCACCAGCGCCAACGG
>JAASSH010000534.1 GCA_021767985.1 Gammaproteobacteria bacterium
GAGACAACCACGGCACTCAACGGTATTACGCGCAAAACAGTCTTCAAACTGGCTGCAGATCGCGGCCTCGATATCGTCGAAAGACGCTTTACCCGCGACGAAATCTACATTGCCGACGAAGCTTTTTTTACCGGTACAGCGGCCGAGGTCACGCCTATAGCGGAGCTCGATAATCGCCCCGTCGGTGGCGGTTCACGCGGACCGATCACGACGCACTTGCAGTCCGACTCTTTCGATCTCGTCCATGGCCGCAACGACAAATACATCGACTTGCTAACTTACGTAAAGTAGAGAACTCATGGTTAATCCCAACACTGCTGCAGACCAGCAAGCGTATTCAACGCCCAACACCAAAACCGCGATCGAAGTCAAAACCGAGGATCTGCCCATCCATTGTCCGACGGAAGGCACCAGCTTGTGGAATTCACACCCCCGGGTCTACATTCCGGTCGAGGAGAACGGTGGCGAAGCCAAGTGCCCCTACTGCGGCACCATGTTCAAACTGCTTTAACCGTTATCCCGAACCACCCCGACCGCTCGCGGTTCGATCCCGTAACCCGGGCTTGAAACCCTGTCGGCCCGCTTTTTGATACTGTCATTGCACGGCATGACATAAGCAACCGCCGGCATTAATCAGCTATCCATACCCAGGTCCCACTGGTACCGAGCTCTGCCTCGATCCGCTTACGCGCGTTCAAAGCCGCTTCTTTCGATTCGTAACCGGGCAGCAGCAGACGATGCAGCGTCCTGCCGTTGCGAATCACCGTTTTGCGTTGCGCCGGAAATCCCTTTTGTCGATACCCTGCCAGCACCTGTTCGGCGCGCTTCTCATCGGATAGCGCGATCAGTACCAGTTGCCACGCTCCACCAACCGAGGCAATTCCGGCACCAGGCTTTAGTTCGGTTTCGGCCATCCAGAGCTGATGCTGGCGCATGTCGATCAAGTCGACCGGCAGCGGTGGCTGGTCCGCGGGTTTGACGTAACAGCTCAGGGCCTGCTTCATTTCGACTCTATCGGCACGCAGTGCGCCATCGATCAGGCAGACTGCATCCTGTGCCAGACTTGCGCGCCCCCAGAAATCGGCTCCCGTGGTGGTGGCGCCGATGGCGCCGATACTAATTTCTAACCCGGGATCGCCAATGGCGCTATCGGTGGGACGGGAAGTGATGTGAAACACGCCGCGCAAGACCTGCAACGAGGCCGGTTTCGCTATGAACAGGCGGGAGGATTCACCGATCTTCATTGTGCTGCCGTCAGCCAGTTGCAGCCGCACACGCCCGCCCTGGCCGGTGCGTATCAGATCGTCGCTTTGCAACTTGCTACCCGCGGTCAGCGGCAGCGTCTGGTAATCGCGCACCAGCCAGGCCGGATAGTTCAATGCGTCGACGCGGATCTCGCCGGCCGCGAACAGCTCCAGCGAGAAGAGCGCGAGCAGTAAGCCGATTAGCGTTCCAGCAAGCCTGCGCATTTGCCACCCCCATGGCCAAGATTAACGGCAGACAGAAAAAAGGGGAAACTCAATTCCCCTTTTTCGTCGAACAATGCTACCGATCTAGAGTTTAGACGGCGGCAGCCTCTTCCTCGGTAATTGCTTTCATACTCAGACGAATTCGGCCCTGGCGATCTACCTCCAGAACCTTGACCTTGACGACATCGCCCTCTGACAGCTTATCGCTGACATTTTCGACACGCTCGTCTGAAATTTGCGAGATGTGCACCAGGCCATCCTTGCCGGGCAGAATATTGACGAATGCACCAAAGTCCATGATCTTGGCAACCCTGCCTTCGTAAATGATGCCGACTTCGACTTCCGCGGTAACCTGCTCGACACGACGCCTGGCTTCGTCACCGGCGGCTTTTTCAACCGAGGCGATTTTAACCATACCATCGTCGTCGACTTCGATCGTAGCTCCCGTCTCTTCGGTAATGGCACGAATGGTAGCACCACCCTTGCCGATAACGTCGCGGATTTTTTCGGGATTGATCTTGAAAGTAATCAGACGCGGCGCGTACTCGGACATTTCCTCGCGGCTTTCGCTGATGACCTTGGCCATTTCTCCGAGAATATGCAAGCGACCCGCCCTGGCCTGATCCAGCGCCTGCTGCATGATCTCGGTAGTGATACCGTCGATCTTGATATCCATTTGCAGTGCGCTGATGCCTTCAGTGGTTCCGGCAACCTTGAAATCCATATCGCCGAGATGATCCTCGTCACCGAGGATATCGGACAGAACCGCGAAATCGTCACCTTCCTTGATCAGACCCATGGCAATTCCCGCCACGGGTGCCTGCAGGGGCACGCCGGCATCCATCAACGCCAGGCTAGCGCCGCAGACGCTGGCCATCGACGAGGAACCGTTCGACTCGGTAATCTCGGAAACCACACGAATGACATAGGGAAAGTCGTCCATGTGCGGCATTACCGCCTGCACGCCTCGCTTGGCGAGACGGCCATGGCCGATTTCGCGGCGCTTGGGACTGCCCACGCGCCCGGTTTCCCCGACGCTCGACGGCGGGAAGTTGTAGTGCATCATGAAGTTTTCTTTGTAGGTGCCTTCGATAGCGTCGATCAGCTGAGCGTCACGCCCGGTACCGAGGGTGGTTACTACCAGCGCCTGGGTCTCACCGCGGGTAAACAGCGCCGAACCATGGGTGCGCGGCAATACGCCGGTGCGGATGGTAATCGGGCGTACAGTCGAGGTATCGCGACCGTCGATACGC
>JAASSH010000535.1 GCA_021767985.1 Gammaproteobacteria bacterium
CTCGGGTGGCGGTGAGTCGACCGACAGCAACTTCAAGCTGGCGCGTTACTACTGGAAAGCGAAGGGCAAACCGGAAAAAACCAAGGTTATCAGTCGGATCTGGGGCTACCACGGGGTTACCTTCGCGGCAATGTGCGCCACCGGCATCGCCCCGTACTGGGCGGCCTTCGAACCGCGTATCCCCGGTTTCAGCCATATTCCGGCGCCGGATCCCTACCATTACCCGCAACCGGAAGATGGTTCGTCGATCGGTATCGCCATGGCCAACGAGCTGGAAAAGGAAATTCTCAAGCAAGGCCCGGAAACTGTTGCCATGTTTATCGCCGAGCCGGTGCAGGGCGCTGGTGGCGTCATCGTACCGCCGGACGATTATTTCCCGCGGATTCGCGAGATCTGTGACCAGTATGAAGTACTGTTCGTCGCCGACGAGGTCATCACCGCCTTCGGCCGCACCGGCAAACTGTTCGCGCTCGATCACTACGGTGTGCAGCCCGACCTGGTGCAATTCGCCAAGTCGATTACCTCTGGCTACCTGCCGCTCGGCGGTATCGGTATCAGCGACGAGATTGCCGCTACCATTCGCGACAACGACAAGCCCTGGATGCATGCCTACACCTACAGCGGCCATCCGACCACCTGCGCGGTCGGCCTCGCGACGCTGGACTACATCGAAAACGAAAAGGTTGTCGATCAGGCCGCGACCAAGGGTGCCTACCTGCTGGAACAGCTGCAGGCTGAACTCGATGGTCATCCGCACGTCGGTAACGTCCGCGGCAAGGGTATGATGTGTGGCGTCGAACTGGTCGAAGACAAGGCAGCCAGGTCCTGGTACCCGCCGGAATGGGGCGTTGGTCCGAAAATGACCAGGGCGCTGATCGACCAGGGAATCTTCACGCGCATGCGCAACGAAGTGATCTGTATCGCGCCGCCGCTGACCACCGACGAAACCACGCTCGACGAATATGTCAGCGGTGTGCGCAACGCTATCGTCGACGTCTTCGGCGAATAGTTTCCGTTACCTCGCGGTTTAACCGCCATGGCAATCCGTCGACAGGCAATCCGGGCTGGCTGGCTCGGGCGAATATTTGGCGAAGCTGTTCTCCAAACCGTGCTGCGATCGGATTTTTGCTGCCGTGATGGACTGATCAGTCCCTGGAATCGGTCGGCATTTCCTTGATGTAAACATCGCGTTTGGAGTAGGGGATTTCGACGCCTTCCTCGATGAAACGCTTGTAAACCTGGCCGTTCAACTCGTCGATGACGCGGCCGCGCAGCACTGGTTGGTCGATCCAGCAGAGTAACTCGAAATCGAGACTGGACGGGCCGAAGGCGCGAAAACGTACGCGCGGTTCCGGGTCCTCGCAAACCGCTTCGTCGGCGAGCGCGATTTGCATCAGGATTTCGCGAACCTGGTCGATGTCGGAACCGTAGGCGACACCGACCGCGATACGGATACGGAACTTTTCCTCGGCGCCGCCCGATTCGTTGATGATCTTGGTGTTGCCCATGATCGAGTTGGGCACTGTAACCTCGATATCGTCGCGCGTCATCAGCCGCGTGCTGCGAATGCCGATGTGCGTGATTTCACCGCGTTCGCCGGTATCCAGCACAACGAAATCACCAATCTTGTAGGGAGCGTCGGCCATGATGAACACGCCGGAGAACAGGTTGGCGAGCGTATCCTTGGCGGCGAAACCGACGGCGATGCCGACGATGCCCGCGGACGCCAGCCAGGCCGTCATATCGACGTTCCAGGCGGAAAATATGACGTATACCGCCAGTACGACGATCACGATCATCGCGATATTCTCGAACAGCGGCAGGGTTTGCGGATGCAGCACCTTGATACGATCTTCGTTTGCCGCGATACCTCGCAGCAACGTGCGCACGACGCGCAACAGGAATATCGTCCAGACGATAAATGCGATGGTTTTCAATCCCGAGAAAACAAAGAAGTCGTAGGGCTCGCCAAGCCCGAGCAGATTTACCGCCAGCGCCAGGCCGAGCAGCATGACGCTGGCATAAATCGGGGTGTGCAAATGACCGATCAGCTCGTCATCCAGCTGAAAACGGGTGCGTCTTGCGAGGTTCTTCAGGGCAGCACTGATGAACCGGTCGAAAATCCAGGCCAACAGCTGGCTGACAACAATGACGAGCAGCGCCTGCAGCCACGGATTCTCACCGACCAGCCCGATGTAAGGCGATAGCGATGTCTGTATTTCGCTTAGCATTCGATGATATTCACCGCGAGACCTCCGCGCGCCGTTTCCTTGTACTTGGTTTTCATGTCGGCGCCGGTTTCGCGCATGGTCTTGATGACCTTGTCGAGCGACACGAAATGCGTGCCGTCACCGCGCATCGCCATGCGCGCGGCGTTGATCGCCTTGACCGACGCCATCGCGTTACGCTCGATGCAGGGCACCTGCACCAGGCCGCCGACCGGGTCACATTTCAAGCCGAGATTATGCTCCATGCCGATTTCGGCCGCGTTTTCGGCCTGTTCCGGTGTGCCGCCGATGACCTCTGTGAGCGCGCCGGCCGCCATCGAACAGGCGCTGCCGACCTCGCCCTGGCAACCGACCTCGGCGCCCGAGATCGACGCGTTCTCCTTGTACAGAATTCCGATCGCGCCTGCGGTCAGTAAAAATCGTACGATGCCGTCGTCGTCCGCGGCGGGGTAAAAATGCTGGTAATAGTGCATCACCGCCGGAATAATTCCGGC
>JAASSH010000006.1 GCA_021767985.1 Gammaproteobacteria bacterium
GAGCGCAAGGATGCCGAGAGCAATATCTATACCCTGGCGGGTTAT
The DNA here is from genome assembly GCA_021767985.1 of Gammaproteobacteria bacterium. Lineage (GTDB taxonomy): Bacteria > Pseudomonadota > Gammaproteobacteria. Next base: position 46 of record JAASSH010000006.1, read on the forward strand.
GGCCTCGGTCTGATGGCGCTGGTATTGCTGGTGCTGCTGATCCTGGTAATTTCGCGCGAATCGCAGGAGAGCCTGCGAGAATCCCAGGATCAGAACGAAAAGAACCAGCGCGCGATTCTGCGATTGCTCGACGAAATGACCAATCTCGCCGACGGAGACCTGTCGACCCACACCACGGTAACCGAAGACATCACCGGGGCCATTGCCGACTCGGTGAACTACTCCATCGACGCGTTGCGCGATCTTGTCAGTACCATCAACAACACCGCGAACAGGGTCCGCGGCGCGGTACGTAAAACGCAGAACATGACGGGTGAACTGGCCGAGGCGAGTGATGCCCAGGCACGTCAGATAACCGCGGCGAGCAGCGCGGTAACCGAGATTTCCAAGTCGATGTCACAGGTTTCCGAGCGTGCCGCAGACTCGGCAGAGGTTGCGCGCAAGTCGGTAAGCATAGCGCACAAGGGTGGTGAAACGGTGCGTCAGACGATCGAGGGTATGGAAACGATTCGCGAACAGATTCAGGAAACCTCGAAGCGAATCAAACGACTCGGTGAGTCGTCACAGGAAATCGGCGATATCGTAAATCTGATTACCGAAATCTCGGATCAAACCAATATTCTCGCGCTCAACGCGGCGATTCAGGCGTCGATGGCTGGCGAGGCCGGACGCGGATTCGCGGTGGTTGCGGACGAAGTACAAAGACTTGCAGAGAGAACCGGTGACGCGACCAAGCAGATAGAAGCGCTGGTAAAGACCATTCAGGCCGACACCAACGAAGCCACGGTCTCGATGGAGCAAAGTACCGCCAACGTGGTCAAGGGTGCCAAGCTAACCGAGAACGCGGGCGGTGCGCTCGACCGAATCGAACAGGTTTCGATGAACCTGGCACAACGCATCCTGGAAATATCGGATGCTACCCGTGATCAGGCCCAGGACAGCGTACGAATTACCGAAACCATGGACGTGATCCAGGAAATCACGGCCAAGACCTCCGAGGGCTCGAACCGGGCTTCGTCATCGATTGGCGAACTCTCGGACATGGTAAAAGAGATGCAGGCCTCGGTAGCCGGCTTCAAGCTGCCCGGCGTCAGCTCGATCGACAGCAACGTGGTGCAGGACCCCGATGACCTGGCTGCATTGGGTCTGGACACCAAGGCGGCCAACTAGGTCATCCGATGAATCCTCAGGAAACCTCGATCAAACACAGCGCGCTTGGATGGGTCAAGAAATCCATCGATGATAACCTGTCCGAGATCAAAACCCACCTGAAGCTGTATGTCGAAGAAGACGACGAGAACCTCCTGCAGCAGGTCAAGGAGAGGCTGAGCCTGATCCAGGGCGTGCTGATGATGATCGAACAGTACGGCGCCGCGATGTTGACCGAGGAAATGGTTGCGCTGGTCGATTTCATCACCGAAAACAAACAGCAACACGGAGAGCAGGCGCTGGAAGTGCTGCTGCGCGCGGTGTTGCAGTTGCCGGACTACCTGGAGCACATCCAGTCTGGTAATCGAGACATTCCAATCGCAATCCTGCCGCTGTTGAATGATATCCGCGCGGTAAGAAATCAGGACCTGTTTTCCGAGAAACTGCTGTTCCTGCCGGATTTGTCGATGCACCAGGAAGGCGCCGAGGTACAGGCGCTCGGTAACGACCAGAACGAGGCGTCCAAGCTGCTGACGAAAAAACTGCGCCCGATTTACCAACTGGCGCTGGTCAACATCATCAAGGAGCAGGCGGTCGAGGAAAGTCTGCAACGTCTCGAGAAAGTATGCGAAACCCTCGAGGAACGCTCCGTTTCCGAACAGATTGCGAGAATCTGGTGGATTGTCGGTGCCCTGATCGAATCGGTATCGCGCCAACAGCTCGAACTCGGAGCATCGATAAAGAACCTGCTGGGCAAGGTGGACGCGTTGTTCCGCGTGATCCTGATCATCGGTGAACGCGGTTTGCTGAAGCGACAGCCGGTCGAGTTAATCAAGAATTTTCTGTACTACATTGCCCAGCCCGAGTGTGACGGGCCCAAGGCTCAGGCGATCAAGACCGCTTATCGACTGGAACAGTTCCTGCCCTCCGAATCGGCGCGCAGCGAAGTGCTGGATAATATCGCGGGTCCCAATCAGGCGTTACTGAAAACCGTCGCCGAGGCGATGAAGGCCGACATCGAAGCGGTCAAATCGACCCTCGAGGTTTACGTCAACGGCGATTTATCCAAAGTAGAAACGCTCAAGGATTTGCCCCAGGAGATGCATGTTATCTCCGATACCCTGGCGATGATCGGCCTCGGGTCGCAGCGCCAGCTGATCGCGGCGCAAATCGATGTCGTCAAAGGTATTCTCGGGGGCGACGGGGTCGCGGACGAGGAACAGCTGTTATCGATGGCGGCCGAGTTGCTGCAGGTGGAGCAGTCGCTGGACCAGATGCAAAAACGGCAGCCGGTCAACACCGAGCAGGCGAGGGCGGAGAGCGACATATCGCGCGACTATGAACTGGATAACGTCTTGACCGCGGTCGTTACCGCCGTACTCGATGATATTCAGAAAACCAAGAATGCCATCCTCGAATTTATCAAGGACTCGAGCCACGGGGAAAATATCGATCTCTGCATAACTTTGATGCAGGAATCCAGGGGCGCACTGGAGTTACTCGGCGAGCAAAGAGTGGTAGCCGTGATAGATGGGCTGCTGTCCTACCTGAAGGGTTACGATCCTGCTGCCTTCATGGACGCAGGCCGGCTGGATGCGCTGTCGCAAGTGGTGGCCAGCCTGGAATACTATCTCGAAGCCCTGGGCGAACATCGCGGCGACGCGGATAGCATCCTGGATTTTGCCGATACCCAGTTACAGGAACTGTTATCGAGTATGCCAGAGAAGCCCGCAGTGGCGGAAATCAAGGCGCCAGAGGCAGTTGAAACGCAGGCGCAGGAAATGCCGGCAGAGAGCGAAATCGAACCCGCTGCGGCGCCACCCGAGTCGCAGTTGCAGCTTGCCGACGATACCGGTCCAGACGCGGCACCGGTAGCCCTGCAAGCGGACCGGCCAAAGCTGGTTATCGCCAGTGTCGACGGCGAGCTCGAAGAAAGTCAGTCGGCGCCTGACGGCGGCCAGGATCAGGCCGAGCCCGGCGAAGTCGAGAGCGCTAAACCGTCCCCCCCCGAATTGCTGCAAGTTACGCCGGTCGAGGATGAACCGGAGGTGCTCAAATCAGGTAGCGATCCGGAAATACTCGAAATCTACCTGGAAGAGGCCGAGGAAGAATCGCAAAACATCGCGCGCCTGCAGCAGGACTGGTTGCTGCATCCGGAAGATGAAAATGCGCTAAAGAATATCCGTCGGGCGTTCCACACCATCAAGGGCAGCGGCCGACTGGTAGGGGCCATGAAGATCGGCGAGTTTGCCTGGGACTACGAGCAATTGCTGAACCGGCTTATCGACAAGACGATCGCGCCCAGCAAGCAGATCATCGATGCGGTGGGCAAGGCGGCACAGGCGTTGCCGGAACTGGTGACCGAGCTGAAGACATCTGCAGCACCCGAATCGGACATTAACTACTTACGCGGGCTGGCCCGCGCGCTGGCCGAATTCAAAGCCGAGCAAATCATGATCGAGCATCAACAGCAAAGTGCAGCGGCAGAGTCGCCCGATGATCGTATCACCGATGGCGATGAAACCGAGTGGCAAGGAATTGGCGTCGGCGGAACGACACAGATTCTGCCTCCGGACAAGATTACTGCCACCTTGCTCGAGGAAATCGAGCCCGACACCATGCGGGTTACGCAGTCTGACTTCGAGGTCAATAAAGCGCAGGTCGAAGAGGATGACGGATTGGCCCCGGCCAGGGGGTCGCCCGATTACGACGATACGTTACTGGCGCAGCCGCCCGAGATTTCACCGGCTCCAGACGGCATTTACGAACCCGAGACGGCAAACTTCACCGTTGCCGATTTCGAGTTTGACACGACCGATTCGGAGTACACCCAGGCTATCGACTACGCACAGCCATCGGATGCGGACGAGGCGGCGGGGTTTGAAGAAGTCGAAATGCCTGAAAACGTCGAGGTCGAGCCCGCATCGAGTGATTCGATAATGATCGAAACCGTCGGCGAGGATTTCGTCGGTGACGATCTTGTCGATGAATTCGATGATCAGTCTGCTATCGATACCCCGTCGGCATTGGAAAGCGCCGGGGAAGTCGAAGAAATAGATATGTCCGCCACACCGCCCGAGACGGAAGACCGGATCGAGCCCGAAGCGGAGCCCGAGATCGAAACGATCGTCGCCGAGGCGGAGCCAGCCGAGGCCGAGTCCGAAGAAATTGTAATGCAGGCTCCCGAGCCCGAGATGGAAGACCGGATCGAGCCCGAAGCCGAGCCCGAGATGGAAACGATCGTCGCCGAGGCGGAGCCGGCCGAGGCCGAGTCCGAAGAAATTGTAATGCAGGCTCCCGAGATAGAGCCAGGTGGAATGACGCTCGAGGCCAGCGGTCTGGATACCGCGGCTGAGGCTCAATCGACAGCAGCCGAACCGCCGCAGCATGAGTCGTCACAACAGTCTGCCGCGGCGGACGAAGTGGCCCAGGAGAACCAGCAGGAGACCCCCCCGGACCCTTTAGCCGATACGACAAGGAGCCAGGTGCCTGGAGAAGAGGCAGGGGTAAGCGAGCCCAGGGATCAAGAGCCGGCCGCACCAACCGACCTGTCGTTCGACCCGGAGCTGCTGATCATTTACCAGCAAGAGGTAGAACAGCACCTCGGCATAGTAAATTCCGCCCTTGACCATGCCGAGCAAGTCGAGGAGCTGATTCCCGGCGAAGAAATCTATCGCGCCCTGCACACGATTCACGGCGCTTCGCGTACCGCGGATATCGTTACCATCGGTGAGCTTGCGGCTCTGATGGAAAAACCCCTGAAATCAGCGATTGCCCAGAAGATGGCGCTCGATCATGAGATCGTGGCTCTCTACCGGGAAGGTCAGCGCGCCATCGAGAGCATGACCAACGAGCTGGTGGCGACCCGGCAGCTGCCCGCGATCCCCGAGAATCTTGGCATCAGTTTCAAGGCGCTGGCGGAAGATTTCGAGGAGTATACGGTTGAAATGCCCGGGGAGGAGTCGGAGTCTGCCGGCGACTTCATCGATACGATGACGATGATGAGCGAGTCGGCCGAGACCGAGCAGGACAACGAGCTGCTCACTATTTTTATCGATGAAGCCAATGAATTGCTGGAGATGAGTGACAATACGCTGCATGAGTGGTCGCAGCAGCGGGCCGATGAGTCAGGCGCAATGGATTACAGCGCGGTAATGGAATTACAGCGTTACCTGCATACCCTGAAAGGCGGTGCGCGCATGGCGGAGATCGCCGAGATCAGCAATCTCTCGCATGAAATGGAATCGATGTTTATTGCCGTAATCGATGGGCGGGTCGAAAAGAACGAGGATCTTATCGAACTGCTCAAGGATTGTTTCGACCTGCTGCATCGACAGGTAGTCGAGGCCCAGGAGGGTCGCAGCCTGAGCGAATCCGGCCCGATGGTCGCATTACTGAAAAAGCTGCGCCTCGATGAAGGTGACGATACTGCCGCCGAATCCGGCGAGCCGGGTATGGATATCGACAGCGAAGACATCGATATCGTCAGCGAAAACCTGCCCGGGGAACCGCTGGCAGGCGCAGAGAGATCGTCCCAGGATGTCATAAAAGTGCGCGCCGATCTGCTCGATAACCTGGTCAGCTCCGCCGGCGAAGTCAGTATTTACCGTGCGCGCATGGAGCAGCAGGTCGCCGGACTGGGTACCCACCTGGGCGAGTTGGGGCAGACTATTGCCCGCCTGAAGGGTCAGTTGCGCAGTCTGGAGGCTGAAACCGATGCTCAAATCCACTTCAGCCACCGCGCCGAGCACGGCAGGTCTGACTTCGATCCGTTGGAGATGGATCGTTACACCATGATCCAGGAACTGTCGCGCTCACTCAGTGAATCGGTCAACGACCTTTCCAGCCTGCAGTCGCTGCTGGGGGAACAGGTAAAGGATTCGGAGACCCTTTTGTTGCAGCAATCACGCGTCAATACCGACCTGCAGGACGGTCTGATCAAGAGCCGCATGGTCAAGTTCTCGGGCCTGCTGTCGCGGCTGCGACGACTGGTGCGGCAAAGCAGCCAGGAACTGGGTAAGAAAGCCGAGCTGGTTATTACCGGTGAGGAAAACGAAGTCGACAACAAGGTGCTGGATCGCATGGTCGCGCCGCTCGAGCATATTATTCGCAACGCGCTGTCACACGGTATCGAGACCCCGGTGGAACGGGTCAAGAAAGGCAAGTCGGAAAGTGGCAAGATCACGATCGATATCACGCGCGATGGATCCGAGGTCGTGATTCGCGTCAGCGACGACGGCGCTGGTGTCAACCTCGAAAAGGTACGCAGCCGTGCCGTCCAGCTTGGTTTGCTCGAAAAGAGCCATAACATTAGCGAAGCCGACCTGGTGCAGTATATTCTCGAACCCGGATTCAGCACCGCGGATCACGTCACCCAGTTGTCGGGCCGCGGCGTCGGCATGGACGTGGTCGATATCGAGATCAAGCAGCTCGGTGGCACCCTGCAAATCGAAACCAATCCACAGGGCACGATATTCATCGCGCGCCTGCCGTTCACGCTGTCGATAAACCAGGCCATACTGGTACGCTGCGGCGACGAAACCTACGCGATTCCGCTGATCAATATCGAGGGTATAACCCGTCTGGATGCGCAAAGCCTGCAGGAGTATTACCACCAGAAGGCGCCCGAACTGGAGTATGCCGGCCAGCGTTTTGCGCTGCACAATCTGGCGAAGCTGGTAGATTCGGGCGCGCAGCTCAGGGCGGGCAGCGATGCCGATAAACAACCCGTGATAATGAGCCGTTCCGGCGATCTGCGGGTTGCGCTGCACGTCGATGAAATTCTCGGTAACCGCGAGATCGTGGTTAAAACACTGGGCAAGCAGCTCAGCCAGGTTAAGGGCCTTGCCGGCGCGAGTATCCTGGCCGACGGTAGCGTGGTGCTGATCCTCGATGTAAACGGCCTGATCCGCCAGAGCACCGCTAACGCGGTCAAGGTTGTTTACCAGTCTGCCGAAGACAGTGAGGCGAGCGCACGCAACACCGTTATGGTGGTCGACGACTCGATTACGATGCGGCGCGTTGCCAGTAAACTGCTGGAGCGACACAATTACCAGGTGGTGACCGCCAAGGATGGAGTCGATGCGCTGGCGCAGCTGCAGGACGTGCGCCCGGACGTGATGCTGCTGGATATCGAAATGCCGCGCATGGATGGTTTCGAGTTGGCCACGCATATGCAGAACGAGGAAAATTATTCCGAGATTCCGATCATCATGATCACGTCGCGTACCGGGGAAAAACACCGCGATCGCGCCTTCGAAATCGGCGTCAACAATTACATGGGCAAGCCCTACCAGGAAGACGAGTTGATCGAAAATATAGAGAGTGCGCTGGTCAGGTGATTGAAAGATGAATGACAAGGCCACATCGGTACGCTGCATGCTGCTGCCACTGACTTCGCTGAACCTGTTGATCCCGAACTCGGCGGTGGCTGAAATTATTGGATACTCGACGCCGCGGCAATTATCCGATACCAGCGACTGGTTTCCCGGTGTCGTGCTGTGGCGCGGTGTTTATGTGCCGGTGGTCGCGGTCGAGCAAATGTGCAGCCTGGGGACCGCCCAGGTGGGTCCGCGTGCGCGCATCGCCATCGTTTACAATCCCGAAAAGGATCCGGATCTGCCCTATATCGGAATCCATATGCAGGATATTCCACGCGCCTATCTGGCCGAGGCCGATAGCATGGAGTCGGGCAGTGACGAGGGGCTGAGTCAATACCTGGTGACCCGGGTCGACGACGAGCAGTTCGCGCGCGTCATTCCCGATGTCGACAAGATCATTGCCGACCTCAAGCTCGAGTACAACAAGAACCGTCTCGAGGAACTGACCCGTTAGGACAGCCCCAGGCTCCTTCGAGGGGGTCAAAAGATCGAAAAGATCGGGATCGCCTGGTCTGACCCCATCGAAGCGACTTGAATCCCGTCAAACGGAACCGACCATCAGATGTTTCCCGGCGACGACTGGACTATTGCCAGCGCGGCGGTGGCCGCGGTTTCCATGCGCAACACGCGCGGCCCAAGACTGACCGGTTGGAATTCTGATTTACGGGCTAACCCTGTCTCGACGTCGGTCAAACCGCCCTCGGGTCCGAGTAGTATCGATACCGAGGAACGGGGGGGCTGTAAGCTCGATGCAAGCGGCTCGCCCTCGAAATCGAGTAACAGTTTACAGGCGCCTGCCGCGACTGTCAGCGCCGGTTCGAGCCCTGAGTGGAACGCGATTTCGGGAACGATAGCGCGGCCGCATTGCTCGCAGGCGCTGTTCGCGACGCCCCGCCAGTGGGCGATTTTCTTTTCGAGCTGCGCTGATTTCAGGGGTGACTGGGTGCGTGCGGCGTTGAAGATCGATATTCGATTGACACCTAGCTCGGTGGTCTTCTGGATCGTCCAGTCCATGTGATCTGCGCGTCCCAGTCCCTGGATGATTTCGCTGGTTAGCGCGGATTCGGTGGCTAGCGGTCGCGCTGCCAGGATTTCGGCCGCGAGTCGTTTGCCCTCGATGATCAGCCTGGCTTCGTAATCGATAGCTTCCCTGCCGTTGAACAGAAAAAAAACTGCGCCTGGTTTCAGGCGCAGCACATTTTTCAGGTAATGGGCCCGGGCTTTGTCGAGGTCGATAACATCACCGACGACAAGCCCGGTTTCGGTGAATACGCGGGTGTTCCGCATAAACCGGGGTTACCTAGTAACGATAGGTCTCGGGCTTGTAGGGGCCGTTGACGTCGACACCGATATAGTCGGCCTGTTCCTTGGTAAGCGTCGTCAGCTTGGCGCCGATCTTTTCGAGATGCAGGCGTGCGACCTCTTCGTCCAGGTGTTTCGGCAACACGTAGACTTCGTTCTGGTACTTGCCTGGATTACAGAAAATCTCCATCTGTGCCAGCACCTGGTTGGTGAACGAATTAGACATCACGAAGCTCGGGTGCCCGGTGGCGCAGCCCAGGTTGACCAGACGACCCTCGGCCAGCAGGATGATGCGCCTGCCGTCCGGGAAGATGATGTGATCGACCTGCGGCTTGATGTTTTCCCAGTCGTAACCCTTCATTTCGGCGACCTGGATCTCGTTGTCGAAGTGGCCGATGTTGCAGACGATGGCCTGGTCTTTCATCTGCTCCATGTGATCCTTGCGGATGACGTTGAAGTTACCGGTCGCGGTGACGAAAATGTCGGCCTGCGAGCAGGCTTCGTCCATCGTGACCACGCGGAAACCTTCCATCGACGCCTGCAGCGCGCAGATCGGATCGATCTCGGTAATCCAGACGGTTGCGCCGAGGCCCTTGAGCGACTGTGCCGAGCCCTTGCCGACGTCGCCGTAACCGAGTACCAGCGCGATCTTGCCGGCGACCATGACATCGGTGGCGCGCTTGATACCGTCGACCAGCGATTCGCGGCAACCATAGAGGTTGTCGAACTTGGACTTGGTAACCGAATCGTTGACGTTGAAAGCGGGGAACGGCAGTTCGCCGCGTGCCTGCATCTGGTACAGGCGATGCACGCCGGTGGTGGTTTCTTCGGTAACGCCCTGGATATTCTGCTGGATATTCGAATAAAAGTTGGGCGATTCGGCGAGGCGGGCACGGATTGCCGCGAACGCGATCTCTTCTTCCTCGGTACCCGGGTTATCGAGCACGGAAATGTCTTTCTCCGCCTTGGCGCCGAGGTTGATCAGCATGGTGGCATCGCCACCGTCGTCGAGAATCATGTTCGGGGTGCCGCCGTCGTGCCACTCCATGATCTTGTGGGTGTACTGCCAGTAGTCTTCCAGCGATTCGCCCTTGATCGCGAACACCGGTACGCCGCCAGCGGCAATCGCGGCCGCGGCGTGATCCTGGGTGGAAAAGATGTTGCAGGATGCCCAGCGCACCTCGGCACCGAGCGCGACCAGGGTTTCGATCAAAACCGCGGTCTGGATGGTCATGTGCAGCGAGCCGGCGATGCGCGCGCCCTTTAAGGGTTGCTCGGCCCCATACTTGCTGCGCAGCGATACCAGGCCCGGCATTTCGGTCTCGGCGATCGCGATTTCTTTGCGACCCCAGTCGGCGAGCGCGAGGTCGGCAACCTTGTAGTCGTCTTTGATGATGTCTTGCGCGTTAGCACTCATAAATAATCTCCAAACTATTTATGAGCGCCGTTTAATCGATCCTGTGGGCGAGCCTGGCAGTTTGATCACTGTCGCAACGCTCCTCGCACACAGGTTCCCCGCAGCGGGGAACCGAATAGTGTAGCTATATACGCGCGGCTGTCAATTTGGATCAGCCGCGGCGCTGCGGCTAGAGCCCCGCCTCGGCCTTGAGCGCCTCGGCCTTGTCGGTCCGCTCCCAGCTCAGATCGAGATCTTCGCGACCGAAATGGCCGTAGGCGGCGGTCGGCTTGTAAATCGGCCTGAGCAGGTCAAGCATCGCGATCAGGCCTTTGGGCCGCAGGTCGAAATGATCGCGAATCAGCTGGATGATGCGGTCGTCGGTGATGACGCCGGTGCCGAAGGTGTCGACGCTGATCGAGGTCGGCTCGGCCACGCCGATCGCGTAGGAAACCTGGACCTCGCAGCGTTCGGCGATGCCCGCGGCGACGACGTTTTTCGCGACGTAGCGAGCCGCGTAAGCGGCCGAACGATCGACCTTCGACGGATCCTTGCCGGAAAAGGCGCCGCCGCCATGACGCGCCATGCCGCCATAGGTGTCGACGATAATCTTGCGGCCGGTCAAACCGGCGTCACCCACGGGTCCGCCGACAACGAAGCGCCCGGTCGGATTGATGTGAATGTTTTCATTTTTGCACTGTGCCAGCCACTCTTCCGGTAATACCGGCTTTAAAATCGTATCGATGACACCTTCACGCAAGGTGCCCAGATCGACCGACTCCTTGTGTTGGGTAGACAGGACCACTGCCTCGATACCGACCGGCTTGTGATGTTCGTAACGCAGTGTGACCTGGCTCTTGGCATCGGGCTGCAGCCAGTCGAGTTCGCCCGACTTGAACACCTCGCGCTGGCGCCGCACCAGGCGATGCGCGTAAGTAATCGGTGCCGGCATCAGCACGTCGGTTTCGTTGCAGGCGTAACCGAACATCAGGCCCTGGTCACCGGCGCCCTGTTCCTTGTCATCGCCCTCGTCGACGCCCATCGCGATATCGCCGGACTGTTTTCCGAGACCGGTCAGCACCGCGCAGGTTTTGCCGTCGAAGCCGCACTCCGGGTTGTCGTAGCCGATCTCGCACACGGTATCGCGCACCAGCGCTTCCATGTCGACTTCTGCATTGGTTGTGATTTCACCGGCCAGCAGCACCATGCCGGTCTTGACCAGTGTTTCGCAGGCGACCCTGGAACGCGGGTCCTGTTCCAGCAGGGCATCGAGCACTGCGTCGGAAATCTGGTCCGCCATCTTGTCCGGGTGACCGCCCGATACTGATTCGGATGTGAAAATATATGAACCCGACATAGTTAACTCCGCCCCTCGGTTGAAAAAAGCGAATTATATGTAAGACAAATCAAAATAACAGCATTGATTGTGCCGTTCATTTAAAAGCTGGATACCCTTAGAAGATTTTATGAGTTGCTGTCGATTTGCATTTACGAGAGAATAGCGCGCCTTGTCGAGAACGCGCGTAGTGGCGAAAGTGAATTACCGCCCAGATCGGTAATTAGACATGTGTAGCCATGAATACTCAATATTAATCAATAGCTTATGTTAAAAACTTCGGTTTCGGGGGCGATCAATGTCATCTCGTAAAACGCTTGCCAATGCGATCCGGGCATTGAGCATGGATGCCGTGCAAAAGGCCAATTCCGGTCATCCGGGGGCGCCGATGGGCATGGCCGATATCGCTGAAGTCCTCTACAACGACTTCATGCGCCACAACCCGGCTAACCCGGACTGGAGCGATCGCGATCGTTTCGTGATGTCCAACGGACATGGCTCGATGCTGCCCTATTCGATCCTGCACCTGAGCGGATACGACGTCACGATCGAGGATTTGAAGAATTTTCGTCAGCTGCACTCGAAGACGCCAGGCCATCCCGAGCACGGTTACGCGCCGGGTATCGAGACCACCACCGGACCGCTGGGGCAGGGTATTTGCAACGCCGTCGGTATGGCGATCGCAGAGCGCGCGCTGGCAGCCGAATTCAATCGCGACGATTTCGATATTGTCGACCACTTTATCTATGTATTCATGGGCGACGGCTGCATGATGGAAGGAATCTCGCACGAAGCCTGTTCACTCGCGGGGACCCTCGGGCTGGGCAAGCTGGTTGCATTCTGGGACGATAACGGCATCTCGATCGACGGCAAGGTCGAAGGCTGGTTCCTCGATGATACCCCGAAGCGCTTCGAAGCCTACGGCTGGCACGTGGTCGAGGTGGACGGGCATGATCCGGACGAGATCAAGATTGCGATCGAGGCCGCCCGCGCGATTACCGCCAAACCATCGCTGATTTGCTGCAAAACCATCATCGGTTACGGTGCGCCCAACAAGGCGGGCGGGCATGCCTGCCACGGTGCGCCGCTGGGCGAGGAAGAGGTGGCGCTGGCGCGGGTCGAGCTAAACTGGGAGCATGAGCCTTTCGTGATACCCGACGAGGTTTACCATGGTTGGGATCACCGCGAAAAAGGGAAGGCCCAGGAACATGCCTGGAACCAGAAATTCACCGATTACAAGGCGCAGCATCCGGAGCTGGCCGCCGAATTCGAACGCCGCATCAATAGCGAGCTGCCCGAACACTGGGAAGAGGAGGCGAAGGCGTTTATAGCGGAGGTCGATCAAGCCGCGGAAACCAAGGCCACGCGTCAGGCTTCTCTGGCGGCGATCGAGGCCTACTCGCCTTTATTGCCAGAACTGTTCGGCGGTTCTGCCGATCTTGGCGGATCCAACGGCACCGAGTGGTCGGGATTCCAGCCGATGCGCGCCGAATCGCCCGATGCCAACTACATCAATTACGGGGTACGCGAGTTTGGCATGTCCGCGATGCTGAACGGTATCGTGCTGCACGGCGGATTCATCCCGTTCGGTGCGACTTTCCTGGTATTTTCCGATTACGCGCGCAACGCCTTGCGCATGGCGGCGCTGATGAAGATTCAGAGCATCTTCGTCTATACCCACGATTCGATCGGGCTCGGCGAAGACGGCCCGACTCACCAGGCGGTAGAACAGATTCCGAGCTTGCGCCTGATTCCCAATATGCAGGTATGGCGTCCCTGCGATACCGTCGAAACCGCGGTGTGCTGGAAAGCCGCCATCGAGTATCGCGAGGGGCCCAGCTGCCTGGTATTTTCGCGCCAGGGCCTGAAGCATCAGTCGCGCAGCCAGGAGCAGATCGAGGCCATTGCGCGCGGCGGCTATATCCTGCGCGATTGCGAGGGCGTCCCCGATGCGATCATTATCGCGACCGGTTCGGAAGTTGAGCTGGCGATCGCAGCTTGCGAGTCGGAAGCGCTCGAAAATCAGAAGGTACGCGTAGTCTCGATGCCCAGTACCTCGGTGTTCGACCGGCAGCCAAGGGAATACCGCGACGAAGTGTTGCCGCCCGGCGTCAATGCCCGCATCGCGGTCGAGGCCGCGGTGACTGCCGGCTGGTACAAGTACGTGGGTCAGGACGGCATCGTCATCGGCATCGATACCTTCGGCGAGTCGGCTCCGGCAAAGGAATTATTCTCATATTTCGGTTTCACCGTCGGCAAGGTGGTGGAAGCGGTCAACAGTCTTTTAGGATTAGATTAACTTTTAACTAACGGGAGAGATTCATATGACTATTCGTGTCGGTATCAACGGTTTCGGCCGCATCGGCCGCATGGTGTTTCGCGCGGCGCAGGATTTTAGCGATGTCGAGGTGGTCGGCATCAACGATTTACTCGAGCCCGAGTATCTCGCTTACATGCTCAAGCATGACTCGGTGCACGGTCGTTTCAAGGGCGACGTTGCGGTCGAGGGTAATACCCTGGTCGTCAACGGCAAGAACATCCGGCTCAGCGCCGAGCGAGACCCGGCCGAGCTGAAATGGGGCGATATCGATGTCGACGTCGTGGTCGAGGCAACCGGTTTGTTCCTGACCAAGGAAACCGCGCAAAAGCATATCGACGCGGGCGCCAAAAAAGTCATCATGTCGGCGCCGTCGAAGGATGACACGCCGATGTTCGTGTTCGGCGTCAACGATGACAAGTACGCTGGCGAAGCGATTATTTCGAATGCTTCCTGCACCACTAACTGCCTGGCGCCAATCGCCAAGGTTATCGATGACAATTTCGGCCTCAAGCGAGGCCTGATGACCACCGTGCACGCCGCCACGGCGACGCAAAAGACCGTTGACGGACCGTCGATGAAGGACTGGCGCGGCGGCCGCGGTATCCTGGAAAACATCATTCCGTCCTCGACCGGTGCCGCCAAGGCTGTGGGCAAGGTGCTGCCGCAACTCAACGGCAAGCTCACCGGCATGGCTTTCCGCGTACCGACTTCAGACGTTTCGGTGGTCGACCTGACCGTGGAACTGGAAAAGGATGCCAGTTACGACGACATCTGCGCGGCGATGAAAGCAGCATCCGAAGGCTCGATGAAAGGCGTGCTTGCGTACACCGAGGACAAGGTGGTATCGACCGACTTCCGTGGTGAAGCCTGCACCTCGACCTTCGACGCAGAGGCCGGAATCCAGATGGACGACACCTTCGTCAAGCTGATCTCCTGGTACGACAACGAGTGGGGTTACTCCTGCAAGGTCGTCGAGATGCTGCGCGTTATCGCGGCTTAGCAGGACCCGGCCATGCCAGTACTCGAAATGACCGGCCTGGATCTGGCCGGCAAACGCGTATTGATCCGCCAGGACCTGAACGTCCCGGTTAAAGATGGCGTTGTCAGCAGCGATCAACGTATCAAGGCCTCGCTGCCTGCGATACGACACTGCGTCGACGCCGGCGCGCGGCTGATGATCATGTCGCACCTGGGGCGGCCCGAAGAGGGCAATCCTGAAGCCCGGTTCTCGCTGCAGCCGGTGGCCGATTATCTCGGTGAAGCGCTGGGCAAGCCGGTGCCGCTGGTCAGTAACTACCTGGAGCAGGCACCCGAGATGTCCGATGGCGACGTCGTGCTGCTCGAAAACGTGCGTTTCAATGCGGGCGAGAAGGCCAACGACGAATCCCTGTCACGACAGTACGCCGCACTCTGCGATATTTACGTCATGGACGCCTTCGGCACCGCGCACCGGGCCCAGGCCTCGACTCATGGCGCTGGCCGATTTGCCCCGATAGCCTGTGCCGGGCCGTTGCTGGCGGCCGAACTCGACGCGCTGGGCAAGGCGTTGAACAATCCGGCAAGCCCGGTCGTCGCCATTGTCGGCGGCTCCAAGGTTTCGACCAAGCTAACCGTGCTCGACGCTTTGTCCGGCATCGTCGACCAGCTGATTCCGGGTGGCGGGATCGCCAACACCTTTATCGCGGCGGCGGGTTATAACGTCGGCAAGTCGCTGGTCGAAGCGGATTTGATTCCCGAGGCC
>JAASSH010000137.1 GCA_021767985.1 Gammaproteobacteria bacterium
AGGCTGGGTGAAGCAGAGAGCCGGTTCCTTCCAGCCGTACTAATTTCAGTATTCAACCGGTATTCGAAGGTCACCCAGACAGCCGCAATCCGCCCCGGCGGTCGCCTGCAATGGGATCTTCAAAGGTCATCCAGACAGCCGCAATCCGCCCCGGCAGTCGCCTGCATCTGGAATCCGCCAGCGCCTTCCTCGGCATTTGAGCCAAACACCAGGTCAATCGACCTTCGAATAGCTGGTAGCATCGACGCTTTGAGATACGGTCCCCGGTCGGACATTGTTCAGCACCCGGCCTTTATGATGATCTTGGGGATTAGGCTTCGATCATTTCGAACTCTTCTTTGCCCATGCCGCAGTCGGGGCATTGCCAGTCGTCGGGCACGTCTTCCCAGCGCGTTCCAGGAGCGATGCCGTCCTCCGGCCAGCCCTCGGCTTCGTCATAAATAAATCCGCAAACGATGCACTCCCAACGTTTCATATAAGACCTCAGTAGTTTTCCTTTAACAGGACGTAATGATGGGCGACGTAAGACAGGTACTCGAGCTCGCCCTCGCTGAGCGGGCGTCTTTGCTCTGCCGGGTTGCCGAAATAGAGGTAGCCCGATTCGAGCGTCTTGCCCGGCGGAACCAGCGAGCCGGAGCCGACAATGACCCGATCTTCGACGACGGCGTTGTCGGCGATGATCGAGCCCATACCGATCAGGCACTGGTTGCCGATTCGACAACCGTGCAGCAGCGCCTTGTGACCGACCGTGACCTCGCTGCCGATATGCAGCTCGGCGCCCTCGGGGCTGTAGTCACCGCGATGGGTAACGTGCAGCACGCTGCCGTCCTGGATGTTGGTGTTGTCGCCGATCCGGATTTTATTGATGTCGCCGCGGATAACGGTGAGCGGCCACACCGAGCAGTTTTCGCCGATTTCGACGTCGCCGATGACGACGGCGGTCTCGTCGATGTAGCTGCCCTCACCGATCGACGGCGATATATCCTGATAATTGCGAATCATTGTTTCGCCCTGTCTAAAGAAACGCGTATAGTAACGATTTTTTCGCGATACGCATCGATATTTGGTGAAAACCGGGCGCTTGAAAATACCCGGCCTGCCGCCCCGAGTGGTCGCCAGGCTGCTGCTCTATGGGCAATTGATACGATTCGAAAAGCCGATCGGATTTTATCTGTTGCTATGGCCGACATTGTGGGCGCTGGCAATTGCCGCGCGCGGTGCGCCCGACGGCTGGCTGCTGTTCGTGTTCGTTGCCGGCACTTTCCTGATGCGCTCGGCGGGTTGTGCGATAAACGATTACGCCGATCGCGACATCGATCTGAACGTTGCCCGCACGCGTGAACGACCGCTGACCAGCGGCAAGATAAGCTCGCGAGAAGCCCTGGCGGTGTTCGCGGTGCTGGCCCTGTTGGCTTTTCTGCTGGTGCTGAGCCTTAACCGCTTCACGATCATGCTGTCCTTCGTCGGGATACTGCTGGCGGCGACCTACCCCTATATGAAACGTTTTCACTATCTGCCGCAGGTTCATCTTGGCGCGGCTTTCGGCTGGGCGGTACCGATGGCGTTCGCGGCGCAGATCGGCACCTTGCCCAAGCAGGCCTGGCTACTGTACCTGGCGACACTGCTGTGGGCGGTCGCCTATGACACCATGTACAGCATGGTGGATCGCGAGGACGATCTGAAACTGGGTATCAAGTCGACCGCGATCCTGTTTGGAGATTACGACCGATTCATGGTTGCGCTGTTTCAGCTCATGTTCCTGGCGGCCATGATTTTAATCGGGCTCGATCTGGGTTTTAGCGCCTTTTATTATTGCGGGCTTGCGGTTGCCGCGCTGCTACTCGCGTTTCAACAGTTTCTGATCGCGGACCGCGTGGAGGCTCACTGCTTCATCGCGTTTTTGAATAATCACTGGGTAGGCGCCGCGATATTCGGCGGCATAATCGGGCATTACTACGGGCTATAGCGCTGCCGCGCTGGGTTCCGTATAGCTCAACAGTTGCGAGATCTCGCTGGCCAGGGTCTCGACCAGTTTCAGATCTCGCTCGGTGAAGGCTTTATCGTTTTGCGCCATGCTGCTGAAATCCAGGCATCCCCAGGGCTCGCCATCAACCATGATGGGCGCGCCGATATAGCTCTCCAGCGGCAGCGCCCGATAAAGCGGATGGTGCAGCATACGCGCGGATTTTTCGATATCGGTCTCGGCGATGATTTTCTGCTGCTCGAATACTTCGCGGCTATAGCTGTCGCCGAGTTCGAATTTTTCGCCGGGGACATAGGCGCCCGAGTTGGACTGTACCGCGAAGATCTCGAAGTTGTTGTTGTCGATTCGGGCCAGCACCGCCAGGGTCATCGATAAATCGAGTAACGCCTGTGCCAGCATGGAATCAACTCGATCTTTGAATTGGTTAACCCGCATTAAAATGGCTTACTTCTTCCATTCCAGGAAAGCTATATTAGTAGCCCGCGTGGTTAACACTAATTGTAATTTCCTATGGCGGGCGTTGTGAAAAGGTCCCGGTTTCACGCCGCCGGTCTTGTTTTCGCGCGTTTCCGCCGGGAAGCGTGATGATCGGGCCGCATTCCGATTAATAAATGTAATCGAAAAAGCGTTGTGAGCATGGAATCGACCAAAAAACCGGCGTTTACCTGGTCGAAATCGAGCGATTCGATTAAATCCCGAATCGTTGGATGGTTGCCATGAGGGTGGGAACAGTCGTCATTAATTTGCGGCGTTACCGAACTGTCGCGGCAGCCAGTCGCAAAAACGATCGACGATTTCGTCTTGCGGCAGGTTGTCGCGACGCAGCAGGTAGTAGCCGAAATCGGTCGTCAAGGTTGCCTCGAGCGGGCGCACCAGACGCCCCTGTTCGATCAAATCGTCCACCAGGTAACGCCAGCCGAGTGCCACCCCCTGGCCCGCACAGGCCGCCGCGATTACCAGCGGGTAACTGTTTATCTGCAGATTTCGGTTGGCCAGGGGCTCGTCGATATCGTTGCCTCCCAGCCACAGCCGCCAGTTCATCCAGTTCCAGTGGCTGTCGGCGAGATCTATCAACTGCGCCTGCAGCAGCCAGGCCGGCCAGTCCTGGTCTGCGGCCGCGTGATCGTATTCCGGGCTGCACACCGGAAACACTTCTTCGCCAAACAGCCTGAGCGCCTGGAACCCGGGCCAGTTGCCGTCGCCGTGCAGCACCGCAACCTGCACTTCCGGGCCGAGGCTTACGTTGTAATCGTCGGAGGCGATAATGCGCAGCGCGACCTCGGGCAGCAGTCGCTTGAGTAAATCGAAACGCGAACCCAGCCATTGTGTCGCAAAGGATTCATCGCATCCGATCACCAGCTGCTGAGCGAACTCGACGTTCTGGATGTCCATGGTGGCGCCGGCCAGCTGAGTCAGCACGGCGGTCACGGTGTGCTGGTATTCGCGGCCCTCGTTGGTCAGTTGCACCGCTCGGTGCGAGCGCGTAAAAAGCTTGACCTGGAGGCTGTCTTCGAGACTGCGAATCTGCTGGCTAATGGCGGCCTGCGACAAATGCAGCTCTTCGGCGGCGCGGGTGAAGCTCAGCAGACGCGCCGCGGCCTCGAAGGCGATCAGCGGATCCAGCGGTGGCAGGCGTTTTTTAATCATCGATAGATAAGAAGAATTAATCCAATTTAATAAAAAATTAGCGTTTGAGTGTGAATATGCATTAGATTAAATTATTTGTTTGATAATTAACAGCACCAAGAGAGAGGAGACACAGATGCACGCTGCAGCCCTGCGAAAGCGCGCGGACGATGCGCCGTTCGAGCGAGATCCGGAACAGTCGTTTACCATCCCGGCGCGTTACTATCTCGACGCGGACATCCTGGCGCAGGAAAAAGAAGCGATTTTCTATCGTAACTGGTATTACGCCGGCCATCAGAGTCAGCTAACCGAACCCGGCTGTTACCTGACGGTGCAGGTATGCGACCAGAATATTATCGTGATCCGCGACAAGAGCGGTGAACTCAAGGCTTACTACAATGTTTGCCAGCATCGCGGTCACGAACTGCTGTTCGGTAGCGGCAAGGTACGCACCATTACCTGCCCCTACCACGCCTGGTCCTATGGTTTCGACGGCGAGCTCAAGGCGGCGCGCAACACCGAGAAGCTGGTGGATTTCGACAAGTGCCAGTTTTCGCTGAAGCCGGTACAGGTAGAGGTTTTCTGCGGCCTGGTGTTCGTCAATCTCGATCTCGACGCGGCGCCTTTGAAGCAGCAGGCGGCAAGCCTGGAGCAGGAGATTCGGGAATTCTGTCCCCGGGTCGACGAAGTCACCTTCGCGCAGCGCGACGACTATGACGTCGCCAGCAACTGGAAGGTCATGATCGACAACTTCCTCGAGTGTTATCACTGCGCGCCGGCGCACAAGGATTTTGTCAGCCTGGTCGACATGGACAGTTACAAAATTACGGTGCACGAAATTTATTCCAGTCACGTCTCGAACGCCGCTAAAACCACGGAGAGTAACGCCTACCATTTCGAAAAGGGGGAGGTCGATTTCGGCTACGCCGGCTGGTTCCTGTGGCCGAATCTGACGATCTGGATTTATCCCGGCGAACCCAACATATCGGTGTTACAAATGATTCCGAGCGGCGCTGGTCGCACCATCGAATACCAGGACTGGTACCTGCCGAACCCGGTACCCAGTCAACAGCAGCGCGACGCGATGGATTATCAGCGCGACGTGCTGCAGCCCGAGGACGTCGGCCTGTGCGAGAGCGTGCAACGGGGACTGCAGTCGAAAGGTTACAACCAGGGACGATTCGTGGTCGATCCGGAGCGCAGCGAACTGTCCGAGCATGGGGTACATCACTTCCAGCAGCTCTATGTCGACGCCATGGGCTCCGATCTCTAGCGCAAGCCGCCTGGTAATCACCCCGTCAAGGGGGCTGCGTTAGCCAGGCGTTCGATTGCTTCGCCGATGCGCGCGAAAGCCGCTCCGGCGGCTCTGCTGACATGGCGTGCTCGCAGGTAGTCGTGCACCATGCCGGGCTCGTTAATCCATTCTGCTTCAACCCCCGCGGACCGCAGTTTCTCGACATAAAGCCGGGCGTCGTCGCGCAGTGGATCGATATCCGCTGAAATCGCGATGCTTGGCGGCGCGTGACGGAAGTCGTCTGCTAGCAGCGGGTAGAATTCAGGATCGTCGAGCGGCAAGGTCCCGCCGGCGCAGCGAACGCCGCGGTAAAACCTGATGTCTGCCGTGCTCAGCAGCGGCGCCTGCGAGTTCTCCCGGTATGACGCCAGCTCGAAACAATCGCCGCCGAGGGCGGGATAGACCAGCACCTGGCCCGCGGGCCGATGGCTGCTCGCCGCCGCACGGTGGCACAGCGCCGCGCACAGGGTTCCACCCGCCGAAACGCCAAGCAGTATCGTGTTGTCGTGCCCGAGGGCGTGGAATGCATCCTCGACGTCGTCCAGGTGAGTCGGGTGGTAGTGCTCCGGGGACAGGCGGTA
This sequence comes from Gammaproteobacteria bacterium, assembly GCA_021767985.1. Lineage (GTDB taxonomy): Bacteria > Pseudomonadota > Gammaproteobacteria. The sequence goes on from JAASSH010000137.1 coordinate 5,486, forward strand.
ATCGACCGACACCAGGTCGTAACCGGTCATAGCGCAGAACTCGGCGCAAATGTCGTCGTGCGATTCGAGACTACCGAGAATGAATCCCCCGCCATGCACAAACAGGATCAGCGCGGCGTCGTTACCCTGGCCGAGGCGGTAACGGCGCACCGGAATATCGCCGTGACGGCCGTTGATATGATCATCCTCGCAGGTCAGCCCTGGTGGATGCGGGTAACGGAAATGGCGCAGCACTGCCTCGTAGTCGTTACGCTGCTGCTCGATGCTGGTCGCGGTCGACAGGCTGGAAACCTGCAGGTAGCTGTCGATAAAGGCGCGCATCTCGGAATCGAGGTCGAATTCGGCCATTGGGCAATATTAACAGCCCCGAGCCGTGGTTTGCATTAGCCGGTAAGCGGCGTAATATGGCCGTTACGATGAAATTCAGGCAATACATTCCTGATCATGCGGTGGCGACGATTCCGGCGTTAACGCTCTTGTTCGCAGTGCAATATTTCCTGTTGCGTGACGAGGCACCGGATTCCGGGATCGAACTCACCCACGGCGCGCCGGCCTTTTACGACCATTGGCAGCGCCAGTTTGACGACAGCCCGTTGGATGTCGACTCGGGGTTGGCGCGCCTCGAACTCGATGACGCCCAGCGCGACCGGCTTATTCGTGAACTGCTGCAGCAGACACGATACCAGCAGGCGCGTACCCAGTTGCTCCAGGGTGCTGCCGCGGCGGCGCTACGCGATGACCAGGCCCGGCTCGGCGATACCCTGATGCTGCTCGGTGA
>JAASSH010000138.1 GCA_021767985.1 Gammaproteobacteria bacterium
ATCGTCTTCGACCAGCATGACGCGTCCCATCGCGCCGCGACCTATTTCCTCCTTGATGTGATAGCGGTCCATCCACACCTCGCCGGGACCCAGGGCATCCAGCAGCGAGATATTTTCCACCGGCCTGAGTGAACCGGTAGCATCGAACAGCGGCAGGTCGACGGCTCCGGTGCTGGTATTCGAATTCTCGTCGATCTGCATATCGGGCAGGTCGAAATCACGCGTGATCTGCGACATCAGCATCTTGCCGAATTCGCGCATTTCCGTGGTCAACATCGGCAGGCTCCACAGGATATTGTCGCGCACGCTGACCGCGTGCTTTTCGGTGGTGATCGCCTCGATAGTTTCGAGCGCCGCGCGCTGGACGTTGGCCTGCGAGTTCTTGAGCCCGTCGAAAGCGATCTCGAGTCCCTTGCCGAACCCGAGCTGCTTGACCGCGCGCAACACCAGCACGAAGTCGTCGGGGTAGGCCTCGACCTGTTTTTTCAGAATCGAAATGGCGCCGCGGTTGGCCGACTTGGCCAGCGACTGGATCGCGCGTTCCCGCACCTGCCAGTTATCGCTCAGCGCGAATTCCTCGACTCTTCCGAGATCCTCGTCGCCGATCAGGTTCATGACCAGCGACTGCGCGGTGTTGCGTATGAACTCCTGTTCGTGATCGGTCAATTCGCGCGCTACATCGGATATGTTCTCATTGGTAAACTTCTGTATGCAGGCAACCGACTGCTGTTGCGTCCAGTCGTCCTCGAGCATTAGACGGCGCAGGAATTTTTCGAAGTTTTCGGTATCCGAGTTGACTACCACGATGCGCGCGAAGAAGTCGTTCAACTCGCTCGACTTCGTCGTCAGGTAGGCCGACAAATGCGGCACCAGGCTGGCGTCGGCCTGCCTGGCAATAATCTTGAGCACGTACTCGAGCTCCACGCCGGTCATGGTTTCGGTATAGGGCAACAGTACCGAAACATCGAAATCTATCTTCAGTCGATTCAGCGTCTTGAGCGCCTCGAGAACGACAACCTTGTTGGAATCATCCAGAAAACGCGCGACGATCAGCGGGATCTTCGGCTCGTTGACACTGCCGAAATAGTTCAACAGGTTAATCTTGTAAATCGGGCTTTCGATCTTGTCGAGCTGAAAACTCAAATTCGACAGATCGACAGGTTGCTCACTGCCCTCGACCAGCTTCAAAAGCTGGATCGCGTAATCCGACTCCAGCTTGAGCGAGTGATTGATAATGTCTTCCGGTTTCAGCAGGTGCTTGCGTGCCTCGAGCACTTCGATGACTTCGTTCAGCGAAGCGCCCGGTTCGTGTAAACGCTGGAACAGCCTGCTCGAGTCACCCGATTTGGACTGCGACAGGATTTCGCTGGCGGCGGCGCGAAACTCGGTTTCGTCATGCGATAGCACGTCGAGAAAATATGCTTCGGAAAAACCATCGGCCGATTCACGGCAGATGTTTTTCAGCACCTCGCTGTGCGGCTCGCCGACCTGGGTAATGGTCGTCAGCACTTTATCGAGGTTGTCGTTGATCGACTCCCTGATTTTCTCGACCAGCGAGACACCCTTCTTGCTGTCGAGATCCTCGCACTCGAGAAACTGGTTGAGCGTTCGGCTGAATAAAATATTTCCGATTTTTGCCATATGGAGCAGTAATACCTCTCAGGCGAGCCCGCCTGCTACCTTTTGCGCTGAATTTGAATTGGCCTAGATCTGAGTATAGATGAGTATCGAGAAACGGAAACCGATAAAAAAGCACTTTTTTTCAATCATTTGAAGGCGTTAACGCCGTTTTGACCCGGCTAATCGAAAATGGAGTCGGAATACCGTCAGATTTAGCCGCGATTAGCGAGGAAAGCCTGCAGGTGGAACCTGCCCTGTTCCGGAACATAGCGTAACCCGGGCGCCACGGGGCAGGCATAGCGGGCCAGGCAGCCGAGCGCGTGACATTCCGCCATTGGAGTTTGCCGCAGGTAGCCGGCGCAGGCCTCTACGTCGTAACCGCTGCCATCGAATGCGTCGACCGGGCAACGCCGCAGGCAGGGTTTGTCGCTGCAGTCGATACAGGGTGACGGCGCCGTGTCGGCTGTCGTGTCGGCTTCGAATTCTGCGCCGAGCAGGGCAAAGCGATAGGAATGCCAGAGACCGAATTCGGGATGCATCATTACCCCGACCGGCGATTGCTCGAGCGTTTCGGCACGCTGCGCCCAGCGCTGAAACGGGTAATAAGGCGGACCGTCGAAGGGATAAACCGGCTGCAGTGAAAATTCAGTCGCAACGGTTTCGGCGACACGTCGGCTCCAGCGATCGAGCGGGTCCGCAGCGCCATCGTTATACTCGGGCGACTCGCTGAATACCGGCCAGTAACTCGAGCCGATGTTACCTACCAGTGCAATTGCAGCCCGCTCGACGGGAAACCCGTAGCTTTCCAGTTCATCCGGATCGAGCTGCGTAATCCCGCGCAGGTATAAACCAAACTCCCGCAGCCGCCGTTCCAGGCTCACACCGCGGACCCCGAACGCCAGTTGCAGGCCGGCCCGATCGCGGTCGCGATCACGGTCGATTCGAGGAACAGCTCGCCGTCGACGTCGTCCTTGACGTGAATCTCGTCATACGCCAGCGTCACGTTCGGGTCGATGGCGCCGGCCTCGAGCGCTTTCTGCTGCGCGATCCGAGTGACGATTTCGCTCGCTTCCTGCTTGGCGGCCTCCAGGGATTCGAAGTTTTTCGGCTGATCGTCATGAAACAGGCGGAAGGTGCCGTGCTGGGGCTGGGTTACCGTGACCTGGGCACGTTGAATCACGCTGCCCATGACCGCGCCGAAGGCATTGGCGACATCGCCGTGCTCGGGCAAATGCAGCGCGATGTACATGCTATCGGCGACATCCTGGTAGTAACTCGCTGCCGGTGCGCCGACCGCGACGATCGGGTAGTCGCTGGCGAAATCCAGGTTGAACAGGGGTTTGCGCCCCCGGTTTTCGTGGCTGCCGATGACCATGCGAGTGATGGTGTCGACGATGCCGCTGGCCCTGGCCGATTTGCCGCTGAGGTCGAACTCGTTAAGACCGACCTCGACCAGCAGGCGCCTGATCGAATCGGTAACCAGGTCGTATACCTGGCGGCAGGCGGTCTCGATATCGTCGCTGTCCCATTTACCGTAGCCGTAGAGGAAGCGCATTTGCCGCATCCAGATGCGGGCCGACAACTCCGCCGCGTGGCGATCCCAGTGCGAGTTGATGCCCAGCACATGAACCGCGTCCGACGGCGTGAAACCGCTGTAAATAGCGAGCCCGAGGCGTTTCAACTTGGCCAGGGCGCGCGCGTAGTTTCGATTTTCCTGCACGATCGCGTCGAGCTCGACCGGTTTGTCGGACAGCAATTCCCAGGCCTCCATTTCGACCTTGTTCAACTGCTGCAGCAGCGCCTTGTTGTTTTCCAGTCGCATTACGAAACGGTTGCTGCGCGCGCTGGCCATACCCTCGAGCTGGGCCTCGAGTTTCGGAATCACTTCCGGGTACAGATGAGCCAGCAGGCTGGTCGGCACCACGCGGCGCGGTCCGACCGACAGCCCCTTGTGACCGCCGAAGCGGACCTCGCTGTCGCCGCCGAGGCCGATCGAATTGACGCGCACCGCCTCGACCATCGGTTGCCAGTCGCCGATGTTGGCGCCGTCGGCACTGAGCTGCGGCTGGCCGTTACTGACGATCGCGATATCCGTGGTGGTACCGCCCATGTCGGCAACGATCGCATTGTCGAGTCCGGACAACTGGCAGGCGCCGATTACGCTGGCCGCCGGCCCGGAAAGCACGGTGCCGATCGGTTTTTCGATCGCATTCTCGAGGCTCGCCAGCGAACCGTCACCCTTGACCAGCATCAGCGGCGCATCGATATCATGGCGCGTCAGGATTTTCTGCACCGAGTTAATCAGTTCCTTGATCGGCGGCACCATGCGCGCATTCAGGGCCGCGGTCAGCGCGCGCCGCGGCGCACCCAGGCTCGAAGCCAGTTCATGACCGCAGATTACCGGCATGCCGGTGAGTTCGGTGACCATTTGCTTGAGACGGCTTTCGTGGCTGGAGTTGCGCGTGCCGAACATGCTGGAGATGGCAAACGCCGACACCTGTGATTTGAGCCGCTCGATCGCTTCCTGCGCGGCGGCTTCATCCAGCGGCTGGTGCTCGCGACCGACCGCATCATAGCCACCTTCGATTCGCACCACGAACTGCGCTGGCAGGATTTCGAGTAACCCGCTCTGCTTGATCTGCTCCGAGCTATAGCCCGGCAACAGCACGCAGACCGGAGCACCGAGATCTTCCACCACCGAGTTCGTCGTCAGCGTGGTCGACAGCGATACCATGCTGACCTCGCCCAGCGATGCGGCCGGCAATTTGGCGACAACGTCGCCGATCCCGAGGCTCAGGTCAAAGCGCGTGGTCAGGCTTTTTTCTGCGTTGACTATCTGTTTGTTGTCATCGACCAGCACCGCATCGGTAAAGGTACCGCCGGTATCGATTCCAAGGCGCAACGACATGCATCACTCCAGTGTTTTCGCGGACTATATATTCACCGCCAGTATCAGTCTACGACCGCTAGTTAATCATTTGCGACATCGCTTACAATAGCAAAACTTTACAATTCCTCACTAATTCTGGGTCAGAGTAAAAACTATGGGCAGGTCGAGATCCGGCGTCATAATTTTTACTCTGAGTAATTACTCCGGGTAAAAATTAAATATGACCGATAGTTGCGTACTACCCGATTTCGATACGACCGAGGCCGGCGAGATTGCGCGTCGGCTGTTTGCGCTCGACGGGCCGATAAAGCAGCTTGACGGCGAACGCGATCTGAACTTCATGATCGGCGATAAAGACGAAAGATACGTCTTCAAGATTGCCAACGCGGAAGAAGCGCCCGCCATGCTCGAATGCCAGCACCAGGTGTTTCAACTCCTGGCCGACGCGCGGGTTTTCCCCAGGATTGCAACCGCGCGCGAATCGGTAAACGGCAACCTGGTCGAACAGGTGCGCAGCAGTTCGGGTATCGCACACGCCTGCCGCGTGTTGCCGTACATCGAGGGCCGCATGCTGTCCCAGGTCGGCGACCTGCAACCCGGGTTGCTGCAGGATATCGGCCGGCGCCTGGCCCTGCTCGACCGGGCACTCGAATCATTCTCGCACCCGGCGCTCGAACGGCCGTTATTGTGGCGCATGGACAATGCGCTAGACGTGCTCGACTCGTTCAAATCCCTGGTGGCGAGCAATCAGCAGCGCGAAACGATCGACTACTTCGAGTCAGGCTACCGCGCTCGAGTGCTGCCGCGGCAGCACGAACTGCGCCGCGCAGTGATTCACAACGACGCCAACCGCGCCAACGTGCTGGTGGACGAGTCGGGCCTGCAGGTGGTCAGCGTCATCGATTTCGGGGACATGATCGAAACCTGGCTCGTGATCGAACCGGTAATCGCGGCATCCTACGTGATGCTGGGCCAGCCCGACCCGCTGACGAAGGCGGCCAGCCTGTTGCGCGGATTCGATGCCGAACTGCCGCTGCAGCCCGCCGAGATCGAGCTGGCATACGACTTCATCTGCATGCGCCTGTGCACCAGTATCTGCATCAACGCCCACCAGGTCGCGCTCGAGCCCGACAACGAGTACCTCAACACCGATGTCCCGGATTGCTGGGATTTGCTGGTCTACCTGCGAGATATCGACCCCGTTGACGCGCGCGACGCACTTTTCCCGGACTAAGCCCGATTCGCGGAAGCGCGCCCTGTTGCAGGGTAGCGAGATTATTCGAGCACGCGCTTGCGGTAGCTGGCGCGGTGGATATCGATGATTTCAACGCCCACGCTGGCCACCGCGGGCAGCATCGGCTCGATCCTGGCAAGAATTGCCTCGCTGAGCATGGTTTTCTGTTCGTCGCTGCGCCCGTCAAGCAGGTGCACGGCAACGTGCACGAAGGAATCCCGGGTCTGACCCATGCGGTGATATTGATAAGCGATTGCGCGCGTTTTGATATCGTATTCCGGGAACAGTTCCGAGCTAAAGGCGGCTTCGTGTGCCGCGTCGACCAGGTCGGTAATCTCAACCTGCCCTGCAACATCTTCAGAGTGTTCTATAATCAAATGTGGCATTGTTCTCTCCTAGAGGACAAATTGAGAGGGGACAGATTCTTAACCGGATCTGTTCCCTTTTTTTTGCCCGCCTGACTTTCACCGGGTTCGGTCCGCACCAGACGCTGCCGCATCGTGTCACATGTTGG
>JAASSH010000536.1 GCA_021767985.1 Gammaproteobacteria bacterium
AACATCGGCTCGACCGCGGCCAGTACCGCGACCGCGGATCATGCCGCCTACTGCGCCTCGAAGTCGGGTCTGCTCGGATTGAGCCGGGCGGTGGCGCTCGAAGGCGCACCGCACGGGGTCAGTTCCGTGGTGATCAGTCCAACCTGGGTACAGACCGAGATGATGGACAATAGCATGGCGACCCAGGCAACAAACCGAGGCACCAGCGTGGATGAGGAATATGCCAGGGTGATTGCCGAGCAGCCGCAGCGGCGGCTGGTGCAACCCGGCGAGCTTGGTGCGCTGGCCGCGTTCCTCTGTCGTGACGAGGCGCAGGGTATCACCATGGAAGACATTCAGATCAATGCCGGCGCGTTGTGGTAATCTGGCCGCATGTCGTTGTTGAACCTACAGGCCAGTTACTTCACGATCGAAAATCCGGGACGCTTGCTGGAGCGCTGGTTTAACCGGTTTCAGTATCGCGGGACAGTGCGCATCAACCAGCGAGAGGTGGAGGTCAAATGGACCGCCCGCGCCGACCGCGAGTTGCGGCGACTCGATCAGGGCCTGGTGGTCGAACTGCAGCTTTATTTCTCCTGTGTGGTCAAGAAGCGAGTCCTGTTTCATACGGGGAGCGGGATCGACGCTGTCCCTGTCAATGACAGGCTTGGCCTGACATTCCAGTCGATTGCGTCGGCGGTTTGCGATCCATGTGAATTTGCCGACAGTTACCCCGAAGGCAAAAACCTGTCGAGCGGCAGGGCCGCTCGCATGGTGCCGCGGACGGTCGAGTTAGATTTTCGACGGGGTGGCTGGGAAGGTCAGTTCTACTACTAGCCAGGTCAAATCCGATACCGTCTGCGCCGGCGGGCAGGTGGCGCTTCAACCTGTTCTAGCTGAAATTCTGGCTTTGTTACATTGCGACGATGCCGATCGCATGGATGCTCCAGATGTTGATATGTTTCCACCTCTTCGCTTGCGGGGCATTGTTCGGAAAAAGAAATTCCGGCCCAATATATAAGCATTGACTAATATTAGATAAATCTAATATACTGCGTCGAAATTTTTCCGGAGATAATCATGAGTACCGATCGCATTGTTATGATGTTTGCCGGCGCCGTAATCCTGGTTAGCGTATTGCTTTCACAGCTACATCACGTCTACTGGCTGTTTCTGACTGCCTTCGTCGGCGCCAACCTGCTGCAGGCTTCATTCACCGGTTTTTGCCCGCTGGCGAAAATTCTGAAAGCCCTTGGCAGCAAGCCTGGCCAAGCTTTTTCCTAGGACACGAAGTTCAGGCTTCACGGCTTCCGGTTTGCCGCTGCTAAATAATGCGCGATGTACCGCTGTCGGATGACAATGAATTGTGCAGGTAGTAGAGTATTGCCTCACTCGCCGCTTGATAGCGGGACTTCGACCTTTACGGCTAACGGTTTATGCTGGACACATTTGACGCAGAACGCCTGGGGCAGCTGGGGCCCGATGATCTCTCCGACTCGCTAGAGCGGGGTTCGATCGTTTATTTCCCGCAATCTCCGGTGCCGCTACCGGCCGCGGAGGAGCTGTCCTTTCTGCGACAGGAGCTTCCCGGCTTACTCAAGCTCAAAAACGTCAGCTATCACCCCGAGGCAGGCAGCGTGCGCGGCCTCGACAGCGACGATGCCGAACTGGTGCAGCGCGTCAGTCGAATTCTGAAATCCGTGAGCGACGATATAGCCGGTTTCTTGACCGCAGCCGCGCCGCGCCTGACCGACGACTGGACCGTCGGCACCTGTAGTTTTCGGCCGATTCAGGAACGCGGTAGGAATCTGGACGCGCATGCCAGTAACGAACTGGTGCACATCGATGCCGGTGCCTATGGCGCTACCAACGGCGACCGGATCCTGCGTTTCTTCATTAACGTCAATCCGGATGAAGACCGGGTCTGGGCCAGCAAGGGCAGCTTTAACGACCTGCTGCGATCCCATGGTCCGCGAGCGCGTTTGAAATACGAATCGGCGGGTAAGGATTACCTCTCCAAGGGGCCGCTGGATCATTTATGGTCGGGCCTGGTGAAGGGTCTCTCCAGGGCAGGAATGCCGACGGCAAAGGTGCTGGATTCCTCACCCTTCGATCGAGAAATGCGCAGGTTTCACAATTACATGAAAGACACTCCGGCGTTTCAACAGGAACAGTCGGGTCACGAGGAATTCCGGTTTCCGCCGTTTTCCGCGTGGATGGTGTTTACCGATACGGTGAGCCACGCGTGCCTGTCGGGTCAACATGCCTTCGTGCATACCAGCATTGTGCGGCTGGAGAATTGCCGTTTGCCGGAACTCGCGCCGATCAACCTGTTACGCCAGGCCGCGGTTTCAGGTTGAGAATTATGAAGGCGGCAGCGCGGGCTTTAGCGCGGCAGGCGTCCAATGGCAAAATCCAGGCGCTCGGTAACCTCGTCGACATCGATCAGGTCCATGACGCCTTCATTCGCGATGCGGGTTCCCCATCTTAGTTCCTCCGGTTTCACGCCTCTGAATTTCTGCGCCGCTTCGGCGAACTTGTCGACACACAGGTCGAGCGAGCCGTAGGGTCCGCTACGCCGCGACCAGGTGCTGGCATGCAAACCGATCACCGGTGTCGCCAGTGCGTTCGCCAGGTGCGCGGGACCGGAATCCGGGCTGATGACCAGGTCGGCGCGCTTGAGCAGCGCGACCAGTTGCGGCAGCGTATCCTTGCCGATCAGGTTGATTGGCG
>JAASSH010000139.1 GCA_021767985.1 Gammaproteobacteria bacterium
ACGCCCTGGGCCACCACCAGTCGATTACTTTCAAGCAGCTTGTCGACGACGTACCAGGGCTCGTCGCCACCTTGCTCGGTACCGCCGATACCAAGTCCCTGACGCTGCCCAATGGTGTAATACATGAGGCCGCTATGTTCGCCAATTCTGTCACCCTCGGCGGTTACGATTTCACCGGGTTGCGCCGCAATGAAGCGCTGCAGAAAATCCCGGAACTTGCGTTCGCCAATAAAACAAATCCCGGTACTGTCTTTCTTCGAGGCTACGCTGAACTGCTGCTGCTCGGCGATGACACGCACCTCGCGCTTGTCCAGCTCACCAACCGGGAACAGCGCATGCCCGATCTGATGCTGGTCGAGCGCATACAGGAAATATGACTGGTCCTTGTTGTTGTCGAGACCGCGCAGCAATTCGAAACGGCCATCGCGGCGGCGCGTGCGCACGTAGTGGCCGGTGGCGATGCGTCGAGCGCCCAGCGTTTGCGCGTGATCCAGAAAGGCTTTGAACTTGATTTCACGGTTGCACATGACATCGGGATTCGGCGTACGCCCGATTCGATACTCCCGTATAAAATACTCGAACACGTTATCCCAGTATTCACCCGAAAAATTTACCGTATGCAGCGGAATACCGAGGCGATCGCAAACCTGTTGCGCATCCGCGAGGTCGACGCTGGCCGAGCAATACTCCTCGGTGTCGTCTTCCTCCCAGTTTTTCATGAACAGACCTTCGACCTGGTAGCCCTGCTGCAGCAGCAGGTAGGCCGAGACCGACGAGTCGACGCCGCCGGACATACCCACAATAATTTTCTCGCCGCTGGCCATGAAGTTGTTCGAGCTCAGTTGGACGCCAGCTCGGGGTTGAAGGCTACCGGGAAGTCGCGCTTGCGCCGCCAGTCGGCTAACGGTTGTATATAGGGCAACTCACCATTGTCGCGATACCAGGAATCGACGGCGAAACTGGCGTTGGTTTCGATCTCGGTGATGGTTGCGGTCCAGTGGGTAGCAAGCCAGATGATGCGGCGTTGTTTTAGATCGACGCGATGCCACTTCAATAACTTTAATTCTTCCAGCGCCAGCAGGTATTGAAAGGTATTGGTCGATTCGTCGATACAGTCCATTTGCATCGCAATATCGTAGCCCGGGTAGTTGCCCGCCTTGTCCAGATGAGTCCCGGCGAGCTCGCCACTAATACGTTCCATCAACGCCACCGCATGCCTGATTGCCTGCCGTTCCTGGTCTGGATCGAGTTCAACCTGGTCAAAAATTGCCCTGATCTCATGCCAGTGCTGCTCGCTGAAATGAATTTCCTGGGTCGACTTGCAGCCGAAATCGTAACAGTGCACGAAGTAGGGCGCAGCCGCCAGCGGAGCGCTGAGCAGGTATAGCAATATGTATCGAACGATGGGCATCTTCAGGCAAAATCCTGGCTGATCACGGTTAGAGGATAGCCCGGTCCATTGCGAAAATCCTCGATACATCGCAATACCATCGGGCTGCGGTGCTGCGCGCGGCAGGCCTTTACTTCTTCGTAACTGAGCCATTCTGCAGCAATAATACCATCATCAAGAGGCCCTTCGAGCCGTTCGCCGACCTCGCCGCGAAACAGGAAACGGATATAGGTCCTATCGGAATCAGGGTCCGGTTTGAAGCGATAGACTCCCTGTAGCGCGGTTGGCACAAAATGGTAACGAGTTTCTTCCAGGGTTTCACGCACCACCGCCTGCAGCAGGGTTTCATCCGGATCCAGGTGTCCGGCGGGCTGGTTGAAAACGATATCGCCATTGACCGATTCGCGCACCAGCAAATACCTGCCATCGCGTTCGCACAATGCCGCCACCGTGGTGCGCGGGGTCCAGACCGCGTTAGCCATCCCGGTTCTGCCGCCACCAGTGACCCAGCCCCTGCGCATTGAGCCTGACGTCTGTTTGCATAAGCTGCGCAAACCGGTCGCGCGCGTCACCGGCAGGGATGCCGTCCAGCACGGTTTGCATCAGTGCGTTCTCAAGCGCCTCGTCGCCGGCCTGATCCGCGGGTTCGGTGCGATTGCAGAGCTCTACATATTGATCGATCCAACGGTTGAAGTTTGTCACCTGTGCCGCCGGATTCCGGTACTCGCCGTAGTGCGTGAGGTATAGCCGGTCGGGTCGGAAACTCATGATGCGGTTTATCGACTCTCGCAGGGCCGGAGGATCGAACTGTGTCGGCGGGCAACTGGGCAACAGGCCGCGCGGCATGAGCTTCATTTCGTCGTAGCTGAGGCCAAAAGTATCCCCGGTAAAAACGCCGCTGCTGGCTGCATCGTAAACGCAAAAATGATGGCGCGCATGACCCGGGGTGTCGATGAACACCAGCTCACGCGAATGCAGGCTGTGGCAATCGAGGTCCTGGGCAACGACAACGCGCTCTTCGGGGATAGCCTCGATATGCCCGTAGAGGCGCTCGAATTTGGCCTGGCCATATACCGCGACGGTGCCCTCGATCAGCTTTCGGGGATCCGTCATATGCCGTGCACCGCGCGGATGGATTACCAGGCTGGCCTGCTCGAACTGCTGCATCATCGCGCCTGCGCCTCCGGCATGATCGAGATGCACGTGGGTGGGAATGACGTACCTGACCTGGGAGTGATCGATGCCGAGCTCCGCCATGGTGGCCAGTACGTTCTTCAACGAGTGACAGGTGCCGGTTTCGATGATGGCCACCTCGTCGGCTTCCTGCAGCAGGTAGATCGACGCGACGCCGGGTTGGACGTAATGCGCATCGATGCAATAAATGCCCTGTGACAGTGCCGAGTAGGTCGCCACGGCTCAGTTCGACTTGTAATGCTCGGCCATGAACAACCAGGTTTCGATAACGGAATCCGGATTCAGCGAAATACTGGTAATGCCCTGTTCCAGCAGCCATTCGGCAAGGTCCGGGTGATCGGATGGCCCCTGGCCGCAAATACCGACATACTTGTCCTGCGCCTTGCAGGCGTCGATTGCCTGCTTCAGGAGCTGCATCACGGCGGGATCGCGTTCGTCGAATGATGCCGCGACCAGCCCGGAATCGCGATCCAGGCCCAGCGTCAATTGCGTCAGGTCGTTGGAGCCGATGGAAAAGCCATCGAAGTATTCGAGAAACTGGTTGGCGAGTATGACGTTCGACGGTATTTCGCACATCATGATCACGCGAAATCCATCGACGCCGCGTTTCAGCTGGTTTTCTTCCAGCAATTGATGCACCGCCCTGGCTTCATCCAGGGTGCGCACGAACGGAATCATGACTTCGAGATTTTTCAGTCCCATCTCGTTGCGCACGCGTTTTATCGCTTCGCATTCAAGTTCGAAGCTGGGCTTGAGGGCGTCGCTGATGTAACGCGATGCCCCGCGATATCCGAGCATTGGATTTTCTTCATGCGGCTCGAATACGTCGCCGCCGATCAAATGCGCATACTCGTTCGATTTGAAATCGGACATGCGCACGATCACCCGCTCGGGCGCAAACGCCGCGGCCAGCGTAGCAATACCCTCGCTGAGTTTGTCGACGTAATATTCTACCGGTCCGGCATAGCCGTCGATACGCTGCTGGATAGTCTGCTGCAACTCGCTGTCCATGGAGTCGAATTCGAGCAGGGCGCGCGGGTGAATGCCAATCATGTTGCTGATGATGAATTCGAGTCTCGCCAACCCGATACCTGCATGCGGCAGTCGCGAAAAGGTGAAGGCCCGCTCCGGGTTACCGACGTTCATCGAAATCTTGACCGGTATCTCGGGCATCTTCGTCAGCTCGTGTTCCTGGTAGTCGAACTCGAGCAGGCCGGCATAGGCGTAACCGGTATCGCCTTCGGCGCACGAGACGGTGACCTCGCTGCCATGCTCGATATCACTGGTGCAGCTGCCGGTACCCACCAGAGCCGGGATGCCCAGTTCCCGTGCAATAATCGCCGCATGGCAGGTGCGACCACCGCGGTTGGTGATAATTGCCGAGGCGCGTTTCATGATCGGTTCCCAGTCGGGGTCGGTCATGTCGGTAACCAGTACGTCACCGGCCTGAATTTGATCCATTTGCGACAAATCGTTGATCACTTTAGCGCTACCCTGGCCGATCCGATTGCCGACCGCTCGTCCGCTGACCAGTACTTCGGATTTTGCCTTCAGCTGGTATCGCTCGATTACCTGGCCGGCGCGTGATTGCACCGTTTCGGGGCGCGCCTGCACGATATACAGTTTGCCGTTCTCTCCATCCTTGGCCCACTCGATATCCATCGGCCTGCCATAATGCTGTTCGATGGTGACCGCCATTTTTGCCAGCTCGGTTATTTCGTCGTCGTTGATCGAAAACAGCGTGCGCTCGGAACTGTCGACTTCGACCGTCTGGATCGCGTTCTCGGGGCTGTCACCCTCGGCATAAACCATCTTGATAAGCTTGCTGCCACGGTTCTTGTGCAAAATACTGCGGCTCGCGCTATCGAGATTTTTCTTGTAGACATAAAACTCATCCGGATTGACTGCACCCTGCACCACGGTTTCGCCGAGGCCGTAGCTGCTGGTGATGAACACGGCATCCTCGAATCCGGATTCGGTATCGATGCTGAACATGACGCCGGAGGACGCCAGGTCGCTGCGCACCATACGTTGTATCCCTGCCGACAATGAAACATCGGCGTGTTCGAAGCCCTGGTGCACCCGGTAGGAAATTGCGCGGTCGTTGAACAGCGAGGCGTACACCAGCTTGATCGCGTGCAGGACCTGGTCAAGGCCTCTGATATTGAGGAAGGTTTCCTGTTGCCCCGCAAATGATGCGTCGGGCAAATCCTCTGCGGTTGCCGAGGAGCGCACCGCGACCGTGGCGTCTTTGCCGTTGGTTGCCATTGCCTCGTATGCTGCCGAAATTTCCTGCTGCAGGTGATCGGGCAGGGGAGAGTCGATAACCCAGCCCCTGATTTCCGCGCCGGCAAGCGCTAGCTCCTTGACATCATCGGTATCGAGCCGATCCAGTCGCTGGTGTATACGCTCGCGAATTCCTGCCTGATCGAGGAATTCATTGAAAGCGTGCGCGGTAGTGGCAAAGCCGTCGGGTACTTCGACGCCCAGGTTGCCTAAATTGCTAATCATTTCACCCAGTGAGGCATTCTTGCCTCCAACCCGGGGGACATCGTTCATGCCAAGCTGATCCAGCGGCACAATATTATCGGACATAAGGAAACTCTCGGTATTACGACTGTGTTTAGTTATTGGTGCGCGATTATACTAGTATATCTCCCCGAAACCGAGACCCATCGAAGGATCAGGCAAACAGCCGCGGCGGCAAGAGTCAGGCACGGGCGAGGGCAGGGTTCGGTAAATCAGGCTGATAGTAACCATGCCGGGAAAGTTGTCAGTTTCTCCCTGTTCTTGCGAAAGATGCATTGAGGCTCGAGACGGACTGGTGCAATATTCGGCCTAGCATGCAGAGTTCACCACGACAGGTATATTTTGTTTCGAACGGCACCGCGATTACCGCGGAGACGCTGGGCATTAGCCTGCTGGCACAGTTTCCCGATCATCAATTTCAAATGCGCACCATTCCTTTCGTCGACACGCTGGAAAAAGCGCACAAAATCAGAGATGAAATCAATAATGGCCGCAACGAGGCTAATCATCTGCCGATCGTAATCTGCACCATGGGGGATCCGGAGTTAATGGACATCATTAACCAGACCAAGGCCATGATCATCGATCCGTTCGGAGATATTCTGCCGCGCCTGGAAAAGGTGCTCGCGGCGCAACACCATCAACCCGGACAATCGCACCGTACCGCCAATCCGTCGGTTTACGAATCGCGCATCGACGCCATCGATTACGCCATGATTCACGACGATGGCGGCAAGACCCAGAACTACGATGAAGCAGATATCATTTTGATCGGGGTTTCGCGTTCCGGCAAAACACCGAGCTGCCTTTATCTCGCGCTGCAGTTCGGTATCAAGGCAGCCAACTACCCGATTACCGAGGAAGACATGGAGTATGAACAGTTGCCCGAGCCGCTGCGTCCTTTCAGGGAGAGACTCTTTGGCCTTACTACCGATCTGCATCGCCTGGTCAACATCCGCCAGGAAAGACGTCCGAACAGCCGTTACTCCTCGTTGAAGCAGTGCCGCTACGAGCTGAGGGCAGTAGAAGAAATGTACCAGCGGCACAAAATCAAATACATCAACACTTCTGAAATGTCGGTAGAAGAGATCTCGGCCCGCATCATCAGAGACAACGAACTACAACGAAT
>JAASSH010000140.1 GCA_021767985.1 Gammaproteobacteria bacterium
AGCGCCAGCGAAGTACTGATACGCCTGGTGCCCGATGAAGAGAAGGACAAGGCGGAGCTGAGCTCGCAAATTATCGGTTTGCTGGAAGCGTCCAGTGAAACCGACATCGACGTGCGCCGTGTCGACTTCGTTGGTCCGCAGGTCGGTGAGGAACTGACCGAGGATGGCGGCCTGGCGGTGCTCTACGCGCTGATCGCGATCCTGGTTTACGTTGCCTTCCGCTTCGAGTATCGCTTTTCGCTGGGCGCGGTGGCGGCGCTGGTGCACGATGTGGTGATCACACTGGGCGTGTTTTCGGTGCTGCAGCTGGACTTCGACCTGAGCGTGCTGGCCGCGATTCTAGCGGTTATCGGCTATTCGCTGAACGACACCATTGTGGTATTCGACCGCGTGCGCGAGAATTTCCGCAAGATCCGCAAGAAGACTTCGATCGAAGTGGTCAATACCTCGATCAACCAGACCATATCGCGTACCTTGATGACGTCTTTGACGACCTTGCTGGTGCTGTTATCGCTGTCGTTTCTCGGCGGCGAAGTGATCCACGCCTTTGCCACGGCGTTAATCATCGGCGTCGTGGTCGGTACCTACTCATCTATCTACGTCGCCACTACCACCGCGCTGGCCCTTGGCATCAGCCGCAGCGACCTGTTACTGCCGGAGAAAGAAGGCGAGGACATGGCCAGGCCATAAGCGGCGGAGGGAAACATGCATATAGATCCTGAACTTATCGATGAATTGAACCTGCTGAGGCGTTTCAGCATGGGTGGGCCGGTAGCCATGGACGTGCATGATAACCCGGATCCGGCGATCGTCGCGGCGGCCGAGCGCATGCATGAAAAAGGATTGATTACCCAGCCTGACGGCGGCCAGTTGACCGACAGCGGGCGCGAGGCGATCGAACACATGGAACGCCTGTTCAACCTGCTGGATCCGCCGCTCGAACCTATTTAGTCCCGGAACGCCGGCATTTCGTTACAGCCTGCGCGTGTCAAACCCCGCCAGGACTTGAAGTTGCCTCAGGCGGCTTCGCCCGAAACCGCATCCTGCATGTCATGAATCTTGTCGCGGATTTCGGCGAAGCTGTATTCGGTCTCGTGACGGGCTGCCGGGGTCAGGAACGATTCCAGTTTGCGCACCAGACGATACGGATTCTGTTCGTAACGGATGGCAATCACACCGTCCGTTATCAGTTTCTGGATCAATAGCTCGTTCTGGGTTTTCGAGTGCAAGTTTTCGGCCATCGGAATCAGCAGGAAATTACTCAACACGATTCCGTATAGCGTCGAGGTGAGGGCGACCGGGATGGTTTTTATGATCACATCCGGATCGCCGATGCCCGATAACATCGCAATTAATCCGATCACGCTACCGGCCACGCCGAAAGCGGGCGCCAGCCTCGCCGCGTGTCGGATCAGCCTTTCATGCTGGATGCGTCTTTGTTTGAAATAGTACATCTCGGTTTGCAGGATTTCGCGCATCTCTTCCATACGGTAATTGTCCATCAGCAGGGACAGGGTACGCTTGAGATAACTAATGGTGGTGGTCTCTTCGGCGTCCTCCAGCGCAATCATTCCCTTGCTGCGCGAACGCACCGACAGCTCCATCAACGTTTCGATGACCCGTTCATGAGAGGGAAGCTCGATACGATAGGCATTCCAGGCTACCCCGCAGGCAATGCCGATACTTTTCGTCGGATAGCTGAGAAACAGGGCACCCAGCAAACCGGATAGCACGATAACCAGTCCGAGAATATTGAAAAACAGGCCGGTATTCTCGCCGATCGCAAAACTACCGATAAATATAGATGCGAATAAAACAACGGCTATCAGGTTACTTTTAATCATGGAGTGGCTCCGTCTACCGGGTTGTTGATTTCCCGGGTAATAATGATTTCCACGCGCCGGTTCTGAGCTCGCGCCCGGTCATCGGCGTTGGGTAACAGCGGATCGAATTCCGAGCGTCCCATAACGGTAAAACGATTGGGATCGACGCCGCCCTGATCGATAAGATAGCGCACCACGCGAGCCGCGCGGGTTACCGATAACTCCCAGTTACTGGGAAATTCCGTGGTGTTGATAGGATAGTCATCGGTGTGTCCGACGACATTCACCTGGTAGGGCGTCTGCTTGATGACCCTGGCCAGATCCTCCAGGAATTGCCGCATATCCTGGCGCAGGTCGGCTTTGCCAAGCTCGAAGAACATCGGCCCCTGTACACTGACTTTGACTGATTGATCCTCGAGCAG
This sequence comes from Gammaproteobacteria bacterium, assembly GCA_021767985.1. Taxonomy (GTDB): domain Bacteria; phylum Pseudomonadota; class Gammaproteobacteria. The sequence continues at coordinate 2,246 of JAASSH010000140.1, forward strand.
GAAAATTTCGACGTTGTCTATCTCGGCTTCTTTGAGCGCCTGTCGACTGCGTTCGAAGACGTTAATCCGCATTAGCGGCTCGAACGTGGGTGGCGTGGTCTCAGCGGGTTCCGGTACCTGCTCGATTTCGACCTGAGTGACGGTCTCCACTACCGGCTCCGGTACCTTTCGCTCCAGGGCCTGTGCCGTCAGCAGTGCGGCAAACAGAACGAACATGACCATCATCAGGTCAGACCATGGGACCGACCAGTGGTTGGTGTCGCTGTCGTCGATGAACTCCCCACCGGTAAAAAGATTGTCATCGTTAAATCCGTTACCGGGTCCAGCGAGACTGAGGCTCGCCGATGAGAAAGCAAGCACCTGCGAGGCTTCGGGAATCTCCGATTCGGACTCGGGATCGCTCTGTTGCTTGTCTGACTGTTGTTTCATCGATTAAATATCATTGGTTCTGCGCTTCCTTCCGGCACGCGGTGCCCAGGCGCTAAATAAGGTTTGGGGGGAGTAACGCCCCTGAGCGGCAAACTGTTCCCGATGATCCATGCATCGGCAGCCATCGGCAAACATTTACTGTTTTTCTGACAGCACAGCTGGGTTGTCGAATGGCGAGGTTTCAGCCAACTGCAGCACCGCCAGGTATCTTGGTTACAGGTATCCATGCCGGGTGACATGCAAAAGATGTACCGGAATATGCTGGCGCTGTTTTCGATCGATGCCGGGAGTATTTAAGGCAAGGGTTATCAAACCGGCTCGCGGAGGTTTACGAACCTGGTACGCGAGCTCGTTGTTGGCACGGTAACTGCATAGTTCTTCCCAAGAACCAATCGATGGAGAAGTAACATGAACCAGGCCCTTTGGGTTGCAAAAACCGGACTCGACGCGCAGCAGACGCGTCTTTCGGTGATTTCCAACAATCTTGCCAACGTCAGTACTACCGGTTTCAAGCAGTCGCGTGCGGCGTTCGAAGACCTGTTGTACCAGAACCTGCGCCAGGTGGGCGCGCAAACCTCGGAGGATACACGCCTGCCGTCCGGCCTGATGCTCGGCACCGGCACTCGCATCGTGGCCACCGAAAAGATTCACACCCAGGGAAACATCGAAAATACCGGCAAGGCGCTTGACGTGGCGATCGATGGCAAGGGTTTTTTCCCGATTTTGCTGCCAGACGGTACCGAAGCCTATACTCGTGACGGCAGTTTCATGGTTTCCGATGAGGGGCAACTGGTTACCGCCAGCGGCTATCAATTGCAGGCCGGCATCGTTTTGCCGGACGATACCCAGAGTGTGACCATCGGCATCGACGGCACCGTCAGTGTGCAGTTACCCAGCCAGGCTTCGCCGAGCACCGTCGGTAATATCCAGCTGGCCAACTTCATCAATCCGACGGGATTGCAGTCGATTGGCGAGAACCTTTACGTCGAATCGGCCTCCAGCGGCTCTCCCCAGTCGGGAGAACCGGGTGATTCCGGCCTCGGTCGTCTGCGCCAGGGTTCGCTCGAAGGTTCCAACGTCAACATCGTCGAGGAAATGGTGAGTATGATCGAGACCCAGCGCGCCTACGAAATGAATTCCAAGCTGATCTCGACCGCGGACGGCATGATGCAGTACCTCAACAATAACACCTAGGTAAACTGATGATGACTTCTGTCAAGTTAATCTTTGCGCTATTGCTGCTGGCCCTGGCCGGCGGCTGTTCGCAAACGCAAATCGTGGTGCAGCCCGATCCGCAATACGCCCCGGTGGACCTGAATTCCGAGCAATTTCAACCAGAGCCCAACGGTTCGATTTTTCAGTATGGACGCACCGTGCAGCTGTTTGAAGACAACAAGGCTTATCGTATCGGCGATGTGCTCAGCGTGGTGCTGTCGGAATCGACCAATGCATTCAAGTCAGCGGAGACCAATACCGACAAGGACGACGAACTCGACCTCAGCGCGGGCGCGATTTTCGGCAGCACCGGCCCGACGATTAACGGTAACCTGATTCTAAACTCGACGCTCGACGGTGAAAGAGAGTTCTCCGGCAGCGGTGACAGTGCTCAAAGCAACAGTCTCACTGGCGAAATCGCGGTTACGGTGAGCGACGTCCTGCCGAACGGAAATCTCGTGGTGCGTGGCGAAAAGTTAATCGGACTCAATCAGGGTTCGGAGTTCATTCGCCTGTCCGGCATCGTTCGGCCAGAAGATATCGACACCGACAACACTATTTTCTCGCGCAAGATTGCCAATTCGCGAATCTACTACGGCGGTGGCGGTGTGATTGCCGAATCCAACACCAAGGGCTGGCTGTCGCGTTTCTTCGACAGTCCCGCATTCCCCTACTAGGAGTTCGACATGAGATTAAGAAAAATACTTATATTGTTGATATTAATGGGTTTTCTCGAGCCGGTATGGGCCGAGCGAATCAAGGACATCACCACCATCAAGGGCGTGCGCAGCAACCAGCTGGTCGGCTACGGGCTGGTTGTCGGACTGGATGGCACCGGTGACCAGACTTCGCAAACCCCGTTTACCGTGCAAAGCCTGAAGGCGATGTTGTCTCAGTACGGGGTATCGTTACCGCCTGGCGTTAAACCCCAGGTGAAAAATATCGCCGCGGTATCGGTGCATGCCGATCTGCCGCCGTTTGCCAAAATCGGTCAAACCATCGACGTCACCGTGTCGTCTCTCGGTAACGCCAAGAGCCTGCGCGGCGGCAGCCTGTTGATGACGCCACTCAAAGGTGCCGACGGCAACATTTACGGCCTCGCCCAGGGCAACCTCATCGTCGGTGGACTCGGTGTCGAGGGTGCCGACGGCTCGTCGGTCACGATCAATGTGCCCAGCGTCGGGCGAATCCCCGGCGGCGGAACGATCGAGCGCGAAATCGCCAACCCGTTCGCGACCGGGGACAAGATTACGTTGAACCTGAAACGCGCCGATTTCACGACCGCAAAACGGCTCGCCGACACCATCAACCAGGTGCTCGGACCAAATAATGCCCGCGCGCAGGATAGCGTTACGGTCGCGATTAACGCCCCGCAGGACGTTTCGCAGCGCGTGGGTTTCATGTCGTTCATCGAAAACCTGGAATTTCAGCCGGGTGAAGCGCCGGCAAAAGTCATCGTCAACGCGCGTTCCGGCACGGTGGTCATTGGCAACCACGTCAGGGTTTACTCCGCGGCGGTCTCGCACGGTAACCTGACCGTGACGATCACCAACACCAGCGACGTCAGCCAGCCGGCTCCGTTTGCCCGTCGCGGCAGGACCGTCGAAACCGTGGAATCCGATATCGATGTCACGGCGGATTACAGCCGCATGTTTCGCTTCCCCGAGGGTGTAACCCTGAACGAGATCGTGCGCGCGGTAAACCAGGTCGGCGCCTCTCCCGGCGACCTGGTGGCGATCCTCGAATCGCTCAAACAGGTCGGTGCGCTGTCCGCGGAATTGATCGTGATTTAATCGGCAGGAAACCATGGCGATTAGTAACCAGGCAGATTTTTTCCTTAATTTTCAGCAGTTTGGCGATATGAAACTGCGCGCGCGGGAAAACTCGGATGACGCCGCGGCGGCGGTTGCGCGTCAGTTCGAAGGCCTGTTCGTGCAGCAAATGCTGGCCGCGATGCGGTCCGCTTCCAACATCGATGCGGGGCAGCACAGCTCGTATATGGATTTTTACCAGGAAATGTATGACAAGCAGCTGGCGCAAACCATTGCCGGTCAGGATCGGCTCGGAGTGGCGAAGCTGATCATGCAGCAGATACCCGGAGACCAGGATAGTGCGCTGGCTGCGGCTCCCGCAGCGGCACTGGAAATGCCGCCGATAAAGGGTGCCACGATGCCGGCCAAGCCGGTAGTCGAAGCCAGGATAGAGGCTGTATCCGCAACTCCGAAAGTTGATTTCGAAGCGCGGGTTGCAGCGACATCACCGACAGTCGGTGAAGCGACAGCAGCCCTGGCGACGACAGCCGAAGCCAACGCTAACGTCGTGCTCGGTAAGGTCGTAGCCGACGAT
>JAASSH010000537.1 GCA_021767985.1 Gammaproteobacteria bacterium
ATTCGAAGAACGCCCGGGTGTCGGCTTCGCTGGCACCGACATCCTGCGCAATGGCAAGTAAGATCGCCCGCGAATCACCCTCGGGATTAGCCAGGTGTTCCTCGCAAACCATGGCGCCAATCGGTCCAAAGTGATGGATCGCGGCGGATTCGATGATTCTTTTGAGGCGCGCGTCAACCGATCTGCCATTGGAGGTCTGGCTGGCCTGGCGCGGAGTGGGGACGTCGTTGATTTCCGTTATCAAGGTGGTAGTTTCGTCCAGCGTATTGGCGGTTAACTGCGACAACACCGCGCTGGTGTCGAGCACGTCGCCAGTGGCGTCCTGTATATCGCTGGTCGGATGCTCGGTTATTTTGGCGCGTTCGATCTGGGCAATCAGCGGCAGCGCCGACATACCTTTCTTGACGCGGTAAGACAACAGCACGATTTCGCCGTGATCGAAGCCGATCTGAAACGAGTGCCCGGCGTCGCTGACACCGGTGATCAGGCCGCTGTAGGCGTTGTGATGATGATTTCGAACTAGATCAACAAAATCGTCGTAAAGTATCCAGTTGCTCACTTCGGCTCTAAAACCTGGTAACTAATATCGGTCCGGACCGACAGTATCAGGCAGATCTGGCCTTTTTGTAAATCCTTTTGAAAGCAACGCGCAGGCTGGTCTGCATGCGGTGGAAAGCCTCCGCCAGCTGACCTATCTCGTCATTCGACTCGGGAATAATGTTCTGCTTGAGATCACCATGGCTGATATCGTCGGCGTGCTTGGCAAGGCGAGTAATCGGGCCGACGATAATCTGGTTCATGACAATGGTCATGACGATCGCCATCACGATAATCAACGCAACCAGGGTAATTACGCTGGATATGGTCGACTCGGTCAATTGGCGATTGAGCTCCTGCTTGGAGACGAAAACGGCAACTTCTCCGATCGCCTTGGAACCGTTGTTAACGGCATCCGCCGATTTGATTAAATCCCCGGCTATCGCCCCGTTCGATGCGACCAGACGCCCGCTGGCGCCACGTTCACGGGCCGCGAAGACCCGCTTCGCGCCTTCGTCCCAGACCACGATGGCATGGATATTCTCTTCCAGCATTTCTGCCTCGAGCGTCGATTCGACCAGGTCCTTGTCGAGGTCCCACATCGGGCCGATCAAGTGCCTTGACAGGCGTTGTGACGTCACGCGTGCGAGTTTCTGGAGATCGGCAGTAAGCTGCTTTTGCTCGCTAATCGTGTTGTAGGCGCTCAAACTGCCGAGCACCAGGATGCAGGATACAACGACGACGGCAACGACTTTCATACGAATAGTTCGATACCAGCGGATATTGACTTTAATCATAGGTACTACCAGTTTCCGATTAACTCAAGAAATTATTTACGAAAGCGGCCGACAATCCGATCGAACTCGCCATTTTTGCGTATCTTGTCCAGGCCCTGATTAAAGTCCCTGATTATTTTTTCTCCATCCGAAATATTGCGTGAAGCCATCAGGTAGAGGCCATGGGTCTCGAGCGGCGGTTCCATGAATTCGACATCGCTAATACAGAATCCCTCCTTCTTTGCCTCGTAACGGAACAGGTCGAAATTCATCACCGCCATATCGATACGCCCGCGGAACAGCTTGCGAATGTTTAAATTAGGAAAGGTCGCAACTTGTTTGTCGAGATAGTTGGCGTTATCGAACTCTTCGCTATTGGCAAAACCCCGCGAAATGCCGATGCTGTATGGCATCAGGTCACGCAGCGTGTCGTATCTTGATACGCCCAGTCCCGGTCGAGCGATCAAACCCAGCTCCAGAAAGTAAATCGGATCGCTAAAAATGTACTTCTCTTCGCGATCCTTGTTATGGTAGGCACCCATTACGATATCGGACTTGCCTTCCTCGACTTCCTTCAAGGCTCGTGCCCAGGGGATGAAATCGACGTCGGAACTATGGCCGGCCGCCTTGAACGCTGCCTTGACAATCGCCGTGGTCAATCCTTTCTCGGGAAGTTCAGAGCCATAATGAGGCGCCCATTCCACGGTCAGCATGGAGATTTCACGCGCATAAAGCTGCTGGCAGGTAGCCACCATCAGCAGCGAGATCATCACTAACCGCATGGATTTGAGAAATTGCATGGTTTTCTTCGCGCTACATTTCATATACTTTTAATCTCTGCCGACCCGAACCGTCGATGGCAATACACGTGATTTTAGGCTTTTCTATTTTTCACTTAATTATCAATAAGATAACAAGATTAAATATAATTTACTTGAATATAAGATGCCGCTAATAATCATAACGAGTATGGACCAGAAATCAAAATTTTCCGCATTTTCCCGCCGATGACCGACTCGTCCTCGATCCAGTCTCAAATCGATATCGATTACGAGCATATCTGGCATCCATACAGTGCCATGCATAGCGATTCCCCGGTTTATCATGTCGCTTCGACCTCGGGCGTCATGCTGCATCTTTCCGACGGCCGCAGGCTAATCGACGGCATGTCTTCCTGGTGGTGTGCGATCCATGGCTACAATCACCCGGCAATCAACCAGGCCGCCGAGGCGCAACTGCAGCGCATGGCGCACGTCATGTTTGGTGGATTAACCCATGCTCCTGCAATCCAGCTGGCCGAAAAACTGGTTGCGCTGACACCCGATGCACTGCAGTCGGTGTTTTTCTCCGACTCTGGTTCGGTTGCGGTCGAGGTTGCGATGAAAATGGCGATCC
>JAASSH010000538.1 GCA_021767985.1 Gammaproteobacteria bacterium
CCCTGTGGCTGGTACTGCTGTTCACGCTCGCGGTCGCCGGCCTGATCCTGCTGACCAACCTGTTTTTACTGAGCGTTTACGTCTACCTGAAGACCGAGCAGTTCGTTGTTTCGCCGGAGACGCTTTCTTACTTTTACTCCTGGGAAGAATTCGCGATTGTCGCGCTCGGGGTATGCCTGCTGGTATTGGGCGGCAGTTTGTTCAAGGCCCTGTCGCTCTCCGGCGGCGGGCCGACCATCGCGGAAATGCTTGGTGGGCGGCTGGTGTCGCACGGCACCACGGATTTACAGCAAAGGCAGTTGCTCAACGTGGTCGAGGAAATGGCGATCGCCGCCGGGATGCCGATTCCCCAGGTTTACCTGCTAAGCGACACTTCGATTAACGCCTTCGCCGCCGGCCTGTCGCCCGCCAACGCGGTCATCGGTATCACCCAGGGCACCCTGACGCGCCTCAATCGCGAGGAATTGCAGGGCGTTATCGCGCACGAGTTCAGCCATATCGCGAATGGCGACATGCGACTCAATATCCGTCTGCTCGCGATCCTGCACGGCATTTTGCTGATCGGACTGGTCGGCTATTTCATGTTCCGTTCGCTGCGATTCGCGGGCAGGGCGAGAAAAGGCGCCGGCGGCATCTTCGCGATCGCCGCGATTGGCGTCGGTCTTATGGTCATCGGTTACGCCGGATCGTTTTTTGGTCAATGGATCAAGGCGATCGTGAGCCGGCAGCGCGAGTACCTGGCCGATTCGTCGGCGGTCCAGTTTACCCGTAACAAGGATGGCATCGCGGGGGCGCTGAAAAAAATCGGGGGCAGCAGCCATGTCGGGTCTTACCTGAGCTCGCCAGCGGCGCCCGAGTACAGCCACGCCTATTTCGCCAACGGTATCAGCAGTTTCTGGCAGTCGCTGTTTGCCACCCATCCGCCGCTGGAAACGCGAATCCGCAGAATCGAACCGCGCTGGGACGGGAAGTTCCTGCCGTCCGAGGTTAGCCGGGCCCCGTCGCCCGAACCGGTTGAAACGCCACCAACGGGAGCTGAAAAGCTGGCCGTCACGGCGGCCATCCTGAGTTCGGCGGAACAGGCCATCGGCGAGGTCGGGACCCTTAACGAGCAAAACATCGAATACGTGCATCAGCTCATCATCGCGATGCCTTTAGTGCTCAGGGAAGCCGCGCAGGATGCTTACAGCGCGCGGGCGGTCATCTACAGCGCACTGATTTACCTGCAAAAAGACCGGGCGGCGGCCTGGGCGGTGATGGCTCAGACCGCTGATCCGAACATGCAATCCCTGGCCGAGAAATTCTTGCCGCAAATCAGCGAACTCGATGACAAATTCAAAATGCCGCTGCTGGAACTTGCCATTAGCGCCTTGCGCGAGTTGTCGCCGAACCAGTTCGTTCAGTTCAAAATCACGCTGGAAAACATCATTCGCTCGGATAAATCCGTCAACCTGCGTGAATGGGTCGTCCGCCGTTTCCTGCTACAACAGCTGGATCAGCATTTCGGCTTTCGCAAGATGCCCCGGGCAAAGCATTCCAGCCTCGACGCGGTACGTGAAGACGTCACGATCCTGCTGTCCCTGATTACCCACGTCGAGCATAAGGATGAAACCCGGGGCGGCGCGGCCTTTGCCAGCGGCGTAGCAGAAACGAACCTGGAAAAACTCGAACTCATATCCCGCAAGGACTTCAAGCTCGCCGCCCTCGATCAGGCACTGGATAACCTGATGCGGCTCAAGCCCCTGGTCAAGCCCCGCCTGCTGAAGGCCTGCGTTGCGGTTATCATGCATGATGGCACCGCGACCGTTCGCGGCATCGAACTGGTGCGCACGATTTCAGCCTGCCTGGATTGTCCAATGCCGCCGATGCGCTCTCAATGATCGATTAAAAAACCGGTTATCGATCCAGGCCCACGCCCTTGAAGCGGGAGCGCACGATAAAGGACGCGGCAAGGTCGAGCAAGGGTCGCGGTGGCATCCACCTGGCAGGGGCCGAAGCCAGGCAGTCGCTCACGGTTTGCGAAGTCTCGCCGCTGGCGTAATCGGCGATAGCCGTGCCAAAGGCGGTCCCGCGGCTGACGCCTGAACCGTTGTAACCACCGGCAAGATAAATATTCCTGCGCTGCTGTCCGAAGAAATTGGTGCCGTTGCGCGAGATGCCCTCGACGCCCGACCAGGCGTACTCGAACGGTACCTCGGCCAGTTGCGGGAACCGCCGCTCGAATGCCTCCCGGTGAATCGCCTGTCGGCGCGCCAGTTGCTCGTCCGTCAACAGCACGGAGCCGTGATACTCGGCGGTATTGCGAATACTGATTCGATGATCCCTGGTCAAACGCAGGGTTGCACCCCCGCTATGCAGGGAAATCGCGCCCCATTCGGTCAGCGAGCCGAGACTTGCGAGTTCATCCGGAGTCAACCTTCGGGTGAAGCTGCCCGCCAGCGTGCTGCCGACGATACGCGAACGCAGAAAGTTCAGCGAAACCGATTCGAAATTCGTTGCCAGGATGACCCGGTCGGCGCGCAGGTCGGCGTCGGCAAGTTCGAGGCCCAGCGGTTTGCCGTCGGTTATTTTATAGACCGGGCTGTTTTCATGCAGGCTGACGTTGGCGGGCAGAGTTTCGGCGAGACCGCGCACCAGGGCGGCGGGCTGCACCAGGCCGCCATCGGCGATATGGATGCCGCCGCGGTAATGTGACGTGCCCAG
>JAASSH010000539.1 GCA_021767985.1 Gammaproteobacteria bacterium
ACATAATCGTCAATTCGTTCGGGAAACAGGGCCGATTGGTATCGATTCTCGCCCTCGATAAAGCTGCTCATGGATCGCACCATTGGTGGAAAGCTCTATTTTACCTTCACTAAGAGTTTTCACACAGCCTGGGTCGTAAATTGCCGTTGGCGTGTCAAGATTGGGCGTCAGCTTTTTCGTAAGCATGCGCTGATATAATCGCGGGGGAAGTTGCCGAGCCGCCGATTACACTGCTTCGTGCAATCAATTACCACGACAAGGCGCGGCCTCTACTTTCTGTACTCCAGGCCCGGGGTCAGCTCTTCAAAAATCTTGTATTCGGTTTCCGTCATACCGAGCGACTCGTAAGTTTTTTGCGCATTGGTATTATCGCGTTCGACGTAAAGCCTGAACCCGCAAACCGCGGATTCCTGTTCGGCCAGTTCCTTGACCCGCTCGTAGAGTTCGCGGTACAGACCCTGACGACGGTACTGCGGGCGGACGTAGACACTCTGGATCCACCAGAACATGCCGTTGCGCCAGTCGCTCCACTCCGTGGTTACCATCAGCGAGGCCTGAATTCCGTTGTCGAGCTCGACCACCAGGTAAAAACCCATTTGCGGATTATCAATCATGTTTTTGACACCTGCAGTAATCACTTCAGGGATCAATTCGACGCCCTCGGTCTCGCGTGCCATGCTGATGTTGAATGCTGCCAGTTCAGTGGCGTCCTGCGATAACGCCTGACGGATAATCATAAGCCTTAACCTCTTATTATTTCTGGCGCCTTGCCTTGCGTGCTTCTTTTTTGGCTGCCTTTTCAGCTCGCATAACCTTGACCCGTTCCCATTCCTCGGCGAACTCCTCGGGTGTTTCCATACAAATAGCCCCGAGTTCACCGCTACGAAGTTCGTTGATCAACAGGCGCGAGACTTTTTCCAGATCCACCCGGCCGCCTGACACGATACAACCGCGCCGGTGCGCAATCGCCTCGAGTAACTCGATCTCGGTATGCGGCAACGGCTCGATATCATAGCGCTGAATGATGCGCTCGGGGTAGGTTTTCAGCATGAATTCGGCGATAAAGCTGGCCACATCCTGAAGCTCGAGCGCAGTATCGCGGATCGCGCCGGTGGCCGCCAGGCGGTAGCCACTGGCTTCGTTTTCGATATTCGGCCACAGCATACCCGGCGTGTCGATAAGCGTGAGCTCCGGCGAGATTTCGATGCGCTGCTGCATTCGGGTTAGCGCCGCCTCGTTACCGGTTTTGGCTATCTGGCGTCCCGCCAACCGGTTGATCAACGTCGATTTGCCGACATTGGGAATGCCCGCGATCATCGCGTAAATCATCGCCGAACGATTATCGCGTCTGGGCACCAGGCTGCGGCACAGCTCGGGCAGACCGGCGATAGCGTTGTCATTTATGCTGCAGACCAGGGTTCTGACCTGGTTTTGCGACTCAAGGCTGGCAATCCACGGAACGAGGCGAGCCTGGTCCGAAAGATCGCTCTTGTTGAGCAATTTGATACAGGGTTTGTCGCGGCGCAACTGGGCCAGCATCGGGTTTTCGCTGGAACCCGGCAGGCGCGCATCGAGCACCTCGATGACGAGATCGACCTGCGGCAGGATTTTCCTGAATTCCTTGCTCGCCTTGTACATGTGGCCGGGGTACCACTGGATCATGTTTCGCCCTGAAACTTGAGATGCGAATATTCTGGCCAGAAAAACGAGTGTTGGCGAGTAATTTCGTAAAACCTCGACCAGATCCCAAAAGGTAAATTATTAATGCGTCGGCACCACTTTTACGTGTGCCCAATGTAATTAAAACGTTTAAACTATCCGCATGGCTGAAATCAGACACCGTGTCGGCATCGATGGCAGTGCCTCGGAAATCTATCGTCTGCTCACTACCGACGCCGGCCTGTCGAAGTGGTGGACCACCGATACCAGCGGTGCTGGTGACGAAGGCTCGGTCATTTATTTCCGTTTCGGTAACGATGGCCCTCGTTTCGAGGTTGTCGAACTGGTTCCGGACAAGCGGGTACGCTGGCGCCATAACGGCGAAATGCCCGGCGCCTGGATGGGGACCGAGATACTGTTCGAACTGGAGCCGGACGACAGACAAACCTATGTCAATTTCAGCCACTATAACTGGCAGCAGGCAGACGCGTTTCTCGCGCATTGCAGCACCAAGTGGGGAGTTTTCATGTTGAGCCTGAAATCCTGTATCGAGACCGGCAAGGGCAGGCCTTTCCCGGACGACATACGCATAGACTTCGATGAATGACGATGAATGATGCCGATAAAATAGTCGCCGAGCTGGAAACGGAGTTTGTCGAGCTTTACAAGATCCTCAAGTTCGAAGGGCTTGCCGAAAGCGGCGGTAATGCCAAGCAGGCTATCTCCGAGGGCCTGGTCAGCGTAAACGGTGAGGTCGAAACCCGCAAGCGCAAGAAAATTCGCGCGGGTGACCAGATCGATTTTATCGACCACCATATCGAGGTTATCGGCAAGGCCGACGAATAACCGCTCCCGAATCCTTCGATCCCGACTTAATTGCTGCTATCCGGCGTGAGCCGGGTTTGCAGCAACGCGATTCTGGCGAATTGCGGGACTGCATGAATTCCCTTGCGAAATCCGGGCGACCATCGTTTTATTTTCCCGATCGCTGAGCTAGAATACGCTCCCTTTTCAAACACGGCTCTGGATTTACGCTCCGGG
>JAASSH010000540.1 GCA_021767985.1 Gammaproteobacteria bacterium
CGAGACGCTCGCGTGCGGTTTGCACTGCTCGCGCCATCACGCGAATTTTCGCCTTGCTCTCACTGCACTCACGGCGCCCCAAAGGTCCACTGTACGCTTGTGTGTTCGACCTCTGGGGTCATCCCCGCGCAAGCGGGGATCTCGCGATGCCTGGAGCGAAATGATAATATCGCGGGCTTGTTTTGCATGTTTACAATTTGAGGTAACCGCTAGTGGCTGAAGCTTTTCCAATCTGGGTAGTAATTATCGATTACCTTTTCGGGATGGTGATGTATACCCTGATCGGCCGTTTCGCAATGGGTCTGTTCCTGCCCGAGGACAGCACCTTCTTCTTCATGAAGGCCTTCGTCAAGTTGACAGACCCGATCATCAAGGCGTTCAAATGGATAACGCCATCCTTCCTGATACAGCCGTTCGTACCGCTTTACGTCGCGTGGTTTTTCTTCATGTTCCGCTTCTACCTGATGCCGTGGATGCTCGGTTACTCGGTTATGGGCATGCTGTCGTTTCCACTCGAGAGCGAGCTGGCGCGCGGCGTCGCCAACCTGGTGGGTTACTTCGTCAACTAGAGTCGTTACGGAGCTTCCCTCCCCGCAAAGGGGAGGGTTTCCGGAATCGTCAGGCCTTCTTGAACAGCTCGAGGCGAGGATCGCCGTTCGGCTTCATTGCCGGTACCACGTCATCCTGCCAGACCATGGGCCGCGGCGGTTGCGTGATCCACAGGTAGCAGGCGCTATCGTCGAGCATCTGCTGCAACTGCATCAGCATATTGGCGCGCTTGGCGTTGTCGGTTTCACCGAGGGCGGCGAAGTGCAGATCGTCGAATTCCTTGCTCTCGAACCACTGCCAGTTCCAGACGCCGGCCTGTGTGGACAATAGCCACTGCGTTGTCCAGCTCAGATCGGGCGGTGCCAGCCAGCGCTGGAACTGCATGTCTAGACCTTCCTTACCCTTGGTTTCGACCAGGCCCCAGAACGAACCGCCTTCATGCGATTCGATTTGCAGGTTAATGCCGATTTCGGCCAGGTTAGCCTGCACGATCTGCGCGGCGGTCATGAAATCGGTGTCGGAAAGCGTATCGAGTGTAATCGTCAGACCCGAAGCCCCGGCGGCGTCGATCAGTTTTTTAGCACCGGCTACGTCTCTGCCGGGAGGCGCTTCCTCGCGATAACCCAGTAGTCCCCTGGATACCGGACCGTGCGCGCGCTCCGCAACGCCGAAGTAAGCTCCTTCGAGAATAGCGTCGACGTCGATCGCTTTCAGGATCGCCTGGCGCACGCGAATATCGGAAAGGCGCGGACTGGCGGCATTCATTCCCATCCAGACGTTGTCGGGTGCGTACTTGAGCTCCATCTTTAGCCCTTCCGGCATCTTCGCCTGGAATTCGGGTACCACGCTGAGACTGATGCGGGTAAAGTCGAGCTGGCCCGCCTGAACCGCGTTTTCCGCCGCCTTGGAATCGGTGATCGGCAGTATTTCCACGGTTTTGAACTGGGCTTTAGGCCCCGCAAAGCCATCGTGCGCCTCGAGCACGATGCGCTGTCCCGCTACATGCTCTTTCAGCACATAGGCGCCACCCATGGCGGGCGGCTCGAGCGAGAAGGTTCCTCCCTCGGCTTTTTCGACTGCCGCCTTGCACAGAATACTGCCGGTCGCATACGGCAACACGAACCACCAGATGGGCGCGAAAGGCTCTTTCAAATGGATCGTGCCGCTGTACTTGTCGTGAATTTCGACATTGTCCAGCAGCGCCCAGTTATCGCCGGTAGCCGCTTTAAGATCCTTGTCGAGGTAACGCTCGAACGAGAATTTCACGTCGGCAGTGGTGACTTCGCCGTAACCGTTGGACCACATCGACCCGGGTTTCAGTTTAAAATCGATGGTGGTCGCATCGCGTTGGCTGATCGATTCAGCGGAATAAAGCTCCCAGTCCCACTTGGAGCCCGGCTTGAAGTTGATCAACCTCGGATAAATCGCGTCCATGGTCCACAGGTCGGCGGTGTTTTGCCAGAACGCGGGGTCGATATTGGCGATATCGCCAGGAGAACGGATGCTCAATTTATTGCCAGTGGCAGCGTAAGTGATCTTAGGCGCCAGGGCGGCCAGCGCAACCGCGCCCGCGGAGCCACCCAGAAATTTTCTGCGGCTGATCGGATTGTCCATCATGAAACCTCCTCGGTAATATTTTTATGCTGCACTTTGCAAAGTACAGGTACGACGTTGTATATCATGAAATAGCCCCGTAGTATAGAAAGCAAAAATCAGTTAACTATGTGGTTATATTTTTTTAAAAGAGTCCTGCTCGGGGTGTTGATCGTCCTGGTCGCGGTGTCGTTGTTGTACTCGATGATACACCTCGTGCCCGGTGATCCCGTCAAGACCGTGCTCGGCCCGCGGGCAAGCCCTGAGTTGCAGGCGCAAATTCGCGAAAAGATGGGGCTTAACGACCCGTTACCGGTACAAATCGTCAAGTTCATCGGGCGGGTGGCCCAGGGTGATCTGGGCGAAGACGTTTTCAAGCGCAAATCGGTCAACATTATCGTTTTCGAACAGTTGCCGCATACGATTTACCTGGTGCTGGCCGGTATCGGCTGGGCCATGATGGTCGGGATTCCGCTCGGCTGCCTGTCCGCGATCTACCGTAACAGCATTATCGACCGTGTTGCCGGTGTGCTATCGGTTAGCTGTATCGCAATTCC
>JAASSH010000541.1 GCA_021767985.1 Gammaproteobacteria bacterium
CCTAAAGGATACCCTTCGGTAACGAAGCAATCTCCAAGGGACTGATTATGAACTGGGAGATTGCCACGCTTCGTTTATGCCCTTTGGGTGCTCGCAATGGCCGACTTCGTTGAATTAATCAGATGGAATGGACACCGCCCTCCCTTAACCGGCATCAAGGTGCCATAGTTGAGATGTGAGTTTCAACTAAAACAGAGAGGACGGCATCCATGAATAAGATTAGCGTGATGGGCCTGGATTTGGCAAAGAAGGTATTTCAGGTTCACGGGATTGATATTGATGGCGAGGTGATTGTGCGTAAGCAGCTGAAGCGGTCACAAATGCGTCAGTTTTTCGCCAAGTTGGAACCCTGTCTGATTGGCATGGAGGCCTGTGGCGGTGCGCACTACTGGTCACGAGAGTTGACTCGCCTGGGGCATGCTGTTCGAATGATGGCGCCGGTCTTCGTGAAGCCATATCTGAAATCCAACAAAAACGACCGCAATGACGCGGAAGCCATCTGTGAGGCGGTACAACGGCCGAGCATGCCGTTTGTCCAGCCCAAGCTGCCCGAGCAACAGGCCGTCTTGCACCTGCATCATGGCCGTCGGTTGTTGGTGCGCCAACGTGTCGCCCTGAGCAATCACATGCGTGGCATCCTGTCGGAGTACGGTATCGTGCTGCCGCCAGGTGTCAAGGTCATCCCACGGCGCCTGCCGGAGATACTGGAAGATGGCGATAATGAATTGCCGACGCTGGTGCGTCATATGCTGGCGGAGTTCAAAGCGGAACACGATGAGTTGATCGAACGGATTGATCGGATTGAGCAGCAATTAAAGGCCTGGCATGCCAGTGATGCCGTGAGTCAGCGCCTGGCCAGTATCCCGGGTATTGGTGTGTTAACGGCGACAGCGTTGGCCGCTACGGTTGGCGAGGGTGAGGACTTCAGCAATGGTCGTCAACTGGCAGCCTATCTGGGTTTGGTGCCCCGTCAGGCTTCATCAGGTGGCAAAGCGCGGTTATTGGGGATCAGCAAACGTGGCGATGGTTATCTACGCCAATTATTGATCCATGGAGCCAGGGCGGTAATCCATCACATTCGGCGTCGCCTGAAGGCAGGGAGGTCAAGCGGCAATCCTTGGGTGGAACAGTTGCTACAGCGCTGCCATGTCAATGAGACGGCGGTCGCACTGGCCAACAAAATGGCGCGAACGGCCTGGGTTTTGGTGGCCAGAAACGAAACATATCGTCCGGCACGTCCTGTTTGATCGGATGTGCACGTACATACAATGAATTAACGCGTAACGGAGGTCACTCAACGATTGCACAAGTGAGACATGGGTAAACAGGTCGAACCGCGACGGGTCAAACCCGGGGAAGCTCTTGAGGATCAAACCTCGCTATATCAGATAGGGCCCCGTCGGCGAATACCATAGAGGCCAGGAGATCAATCTCCATCAATAGGCCGGATGTAAGACTGCAATCGATCCTCTTCACCCGCATTCACTTGGCATACGGGCGGTGTCCATGTAAGAGCTTCCCTGGGGAATCAGGCTGCGCGTGGCTTGACTGTTCTACTGATTTCCTCGCCGACCGTTTGTTCAGCCAACCGCAGTTCATACGCCTTTTGCAGATTCATCCAGTAATCGGCCGTGGTCCCGAAGTGGCGGGCCAGGCGTAACGCGGTATCAGCAGTAATACCTCTTTGCTGACGCAAAATTTCGGTAATACGGCTTCCCGGTACATGGATTGCGGCCGCAAACGCCGTACCGCTCATGCCCATTTCGTCCAGCTCATCCTGGAGCTGTTCGCCCGGATGGATGGGACGCATTCTGTTAGCCACAGCTTTCCCTCATGTCAGTGGGTGTCGACGATTTCGACAGCACGCGGTCCGTCGTCTTCCCCGACAAAACAAATTCGCCATGGATCGTCGTTGCAGGAGAGCAGAAATGCGGGATACGTATTACATATTTGCGTGGTATATGTGTTGGCTTATTAAAGTAACACCTTAACATTCTGAATCAGTGCCTTTCAGGGGTGCTTCCTGAATCGGCGGGCATGGCACTGTGCCGAAGGAACAATACACACAGCAGTCACCTGGAGTGGGGCGCAACAGCGCACCCACCCTTTATATTCGTAACAGAACCGACACGCATTGGTGGGCATCGTCTCAAGCTCACGGTGCCCGCACTGCGCACAGGTGATAGTGGACTACAATTGCACGGCGGCATCGTTGTTACCGCGTCGCTGGTTTACACTCATGGCTTTGTCTCCATCGATACATCACAGACGTTGTATGCGGGGAATGCAATGTTTCAGCTGGACGCCGGCAGCATGACGCCATACCCCGCATAGAACAGGCAGGTGTACCAGCTGTCAGCCTGTCCATCGTCGGTCGATGACTGGACAGGGTGTAAACGCCCTGCCGAGGCACAGTGTTAAGGGTTTTGATTCACTGCAGAGAGGTGGATGTACGGCTAAACGGTGGTCTGTTTGCCGCTCCGGGCGGACAGCGTTTCGACGATGGTGCAGGGCGCGGCGTCTTTGCCGGTGTCACTGGCACCGATGAGGTCGTTCAGGCTGCGGCGCGGTGCTGTCGGGTCTTTGCTCTGCGCGTCGATCCGGTGGCGTTACCTGGGCACGGAATCAAGACCGCGGGTTATCGTCCTGACTAAGGCATCGTCGGTAATATATGCTTGCACACATATAACAAGGAGAG
>JAASSH010000141.1 GCA_021767985.1 Gammaproteobacteria bacterium
CAGGTGTCTTCTTGAGGCTGATCGACCGCTGAAATCCTTCCTAATCGTGCGATAAAGCGACAAAAACCTGCCGATCTTCGTGTCTGCTGCAAAAATTTTATTATAAGTTATTGATAGATAAAGTTTTTATAACTTGGCACGTATTTGGCATGTATTTTCAGGCATAGATGCAGTAAAGACACAGGTGATTGAGAAATGTCGCAAACAACACAACTGGTTGACGGTCATAAATCCATACCGCAGGTGCCGGCACAGGTGATTGCGCTGGATCCGCGTCCAGGTGAGTTGGCAGGCGGGGATAAAAAGCATATCCGTATCCTGCAGTTGTCAGACCTGCTAGCGCGCAATCTCGAAATCGAACAGATTATCGAAACCTTCATGGCGGAGATATCCGAGGAAATGAACTTTTGCGGCTATCGTTTCAAATGTGAAGAAATTGATGCCGCGATAGAAAATGGTGTGATCGAGGGCTTCAATGCCAGTTACCGGCTCAATCTGCAAAACCGGTTGCTCGGCGAACTGACCCTGTTCAAGCTGGCCAATTTCAACAGCCGGGAACTGTGCGAACTCGAAGATTTACTGTGTTCGCTGATTTATCCCCTGAAGAACTCGCTGATGTACCAGATTGCGCTTAAATCGGCCTATCGTGATCCGTTGACCGGCCTCAATAATCGCACCTCGATGGAAAAGAACCTGCCGCGCGAAATCGACCTGGCGAAACGCTACGGTCAGTCGATGGCGTTGCTCATGATGGATCTGGACGGTTTCAAGCAAATCAACGATGATTTCGGTCACGATGTGGGTGACCAGGTGCTGCGCGAAGTGGCCGAGGCTATCCGTCACGTGGTGCGTAACACCGACCTGGTTTTTCGCTACGGCGGCGACGAGTTCGTCGGTGGTCTGGCTCAAACCGATATCCATGGAGCTATCGACGTCAGCGAGCGCATTCGCAGTAGCATCGAAAACCTCGACCTGTCTGCCTTCGGCGTAAACGCTCGGGTTCGCGTCAGTATCGGCATTACCCTGGTGCGTCATGGGGACGATTTTCTGAGCACGTTCAAGCGCGCCGACAAGGCCATGTATCAGGCCAAGTTAAACGGCAAGAACCAGATCATTATCTGCTAACCGCAGGCTTTACCCGCCAGCGGAGCGCAGTTACGGCTTCGATGAAAAAGGCCTGAAAATAGTCTATAAAGTAGATAATAAAAGGCGCTATCGAAAGGGCTACCAATCTACAGCAACAATTTGGCGATATCGCATTGCGATACGACCTTATGGCGTTGAACGTCTCGTTTGACGCCACGTTGTGGATCGACGGCCCGGCGCGGTAACAGCCTGTGATTTCCGCGCTTGGCGCTGTAGGCAACTCGAATGCAAGGCTCGAAACCGACGCTTCGCAGTTTGAGGATGTAGTATCACAGTTAGTAGTGTACAGTAACGAGCAAGTCAAACCGCTGCGCTCGCTGGCCACGTAAATCGCAACCCGGCACAAGCCGCTGGACCGCTGCGATAACGAAGTGTTTTAATCGGCACAGGCCTGAATTAGTTAGAGAGGTAACAGTGATGGGTATAAATATGACGGTTTCAGATGATGGCAACAAGGTAACCATCTCGGTAGCCGGCAAGTTCGATTTTCAGCTCTACGACGAGTTTCGTGCATCGTATGCGGATACCGCAGGGCATGGTATCGATTACGTGGTTGATTTATCGGATACCGATTACCTGGATAGTTCAGCGCTGGGCATGCTATTGCTGTTGCGAGAACATGCGGGCGGTGAGGCGTCGAATATCGAAATTACGCAGGCCTCGCCCGAAGTCCGTAAAATACTCGACGTGGCTAATTTCGGGAAACTCTTCAAACTGTAACGAGGTTGGTAATGGTCGATTACGCCGAGAAACGTGACTTTCTGCGCATGCCTATCGATTGTGAATTGAATTTTTCGGAAACAGGTAGCTCGAAACAGTACACGGGAAACGTGATTAACCTTAGCAGCAAGGGGATCCTGTTTACCTCCGGTTCCGAATTTGCGCCTGGAAGCAAGCTGGACATCACCCTGACCCCAAGCAACTCGATGACCCCGCCGATGGAAGCGACGGTTGTGGTAATGCGGGTTGTGAATAACGATGTTCTGTTCGAAATAGCCTGCGAAATAGAAGATATCAAGAACTAACCCGGCTGGTCAGGGCCGTAGTGGGTCTTAACGTAGTTCTTAACCAGTCCGATAAACTCACCCGCAATATCATCACCCTTCAGGGTAACCGTCTTCCGCCCATCCTCGTAAACCGGTGCGACCGGTTGCTCCCCGGTTCCGGGCAGGCTAATCCCGATGTTAGCGTGTTTGCTTTCCCCGGGGCCGTTGACCACGCAACCCATGACCGCAACTTTCATCGATTCGACCCCCGGATAGCGATGTTTCCATTCCGGCATGGATGTGTCCAGCTCTTGCTGAATCTGCTTCGCGAGCACCTGAAAATACTCGCTGGTGGTGCGTCCACAGCCGGGGCAGGCGGTAACGCTGGGCGTAAACGAGCGTAGATCGAGCGCCTGCAGAATCTGCTGGGCCACCTTGACTTCACGTTCGCGCGCCGCGCCGGGTTCGGGCGTCAGCGAGACGCGAATCGTGTCGCCAATGCCCTGGTTGAGCAGTATCGCCAGCGCCGAACTGGAGGCAATAACACCCTGGTCGCCCATGCCGGCTTCCGTTAGTCCGAGGTGCAGGGCGTAGCTGCAGCGCTGGGCTAGCGTCTGGTAGACGTCTACCAGGTCCGGTACGCGGCTCATTTTACAGCTGAGGACAATGCGATCGGGCTGTAAGCCGATGTCTTCGGCAAAGCGAGCACTCTCCAGTGCCGATTCGATTACCGCCTGGCGGTTGATGGTTTCCAGCGATAACGGGTCGGCGAGATTGGCGTTGCGGGTCAGCAGATTGGCCAGCAGTTGCTGATCGAGGCTACCCCAGTTAACGCCGATCCGTATCGGCTTGTCATGGCGGCAGGCGATTTCAATCATTTCGCTGAACTGCAAATCACGTTTCTTGCCGCGACCGACGTTACCCGGATTGATACGGTATTTGGCAAGCGCTCGCGCGCAGGCTTCGTGCTGCCTGAGCAACTTGTGGCCGTTGAAATGAAAATCTCCAATTAACGGCACCTGGCAATCCTGTTGCGCCAGCTGCTCGACGATATGCGGAATAGCGCTTGCGGCAGCATCGTTATTTACCGTTAAGCGCACCAGTTCGGAGCCGGCTTCGTACAGCTTCCTGACCTGCGCCACGGTTGCGGCGATATCCGCGGTATCGGTATTGGTCATCGACTGCACCACGATCGGGGCGTCGCCCCCGATTACGATTCCGGAAACGTCAACGGCATGCCTGTGCTGGAATGAATTCATCAAATGCTGTCTGCGAGGTGCTCGGCGGCCATATTAAAGAACAATCGATATCAGTTAAAGAAATATGCACGCCGGTTGGTACTCGTTACCGATAAAAGCTTGCACCTTGTTTCCCGGCCTGGACAAAAGCTTTAGAATTCGGCCTTGTAAAATTTGGAACTGACCGCCGTGTTCGATCAAGTTACCGTCGTCGCCTTCGACCTGGATGATACGCTTTGGCCCTGCATGCCAACCATCCGCCGTGCCGAGGAAACGCTTTACCAGTGGCTGCAGCAGTACTACCCGCGTATTACCGAGAATTATGATCCGGCCGAGATGATCGATCTGCGTCGTGAGTTCAGCGCGCGAGATCGGCGTTACGCGGTGGATATGACCGCGATGCGCTACGATTTTCTGCATCATATCGGTGAGTTGCACGATTATGACGGAAAACAGGTGTCGCAACAGGGATTCGACGTGTTTTTCGAGGCCCGGCAGCGGGTGGAGTTTTATGACGATGTGCTGCCTTGCCTGCGACGGCTAAAGCAACGCTTTCGCCTCGGTGCGATCAGCAATGGCAACGCGAGCGTCGAACATGTCGGCCTCGGGCACCTGTTGGAACACACGGTGAGCGCATCGGAGGCGCAGGCTGCCAAGCCCGATCCGCAGATTTACCAGCATTTCGCGCAGCGCTTCGACGCCGCGCCGCAGCAGATCGTCTACGTGGGCGATCATCCGCATTACGATGTGGTCGGTTCGATCGACGCGGGTTACCACGCGGTCTGGATCAATCGCGAGCAAACGGCCTGGCCCGAGGATCTACCCGATCCCCAGCACCAGGTAGCGGATCTGCATGAGCTGGAAGCCTTGCTCAGTGGTTAAGGATTGCGTGCATGCGGGTCTCGATCTTCTGCGCCAGCAGCGGCTGGGCGAGGGCAGTCGGATGAATCCCGTCCTGCTGCATTAACGCGGGGTCGCTGGCAGCGACGCCATCCAGGAACTTGGGCAGGTAGTGTACCTTCGTCTCGACGGCAATGTTCTCGAATACCTGTTGAAATCGAGTATTGTACGCAGCGCCGAAATTTGGCGGCATGCGAACCCCGATCAGCAGGACGGTAACCTGCTGTGCCTGTGCCAGGCGCACCATTTGCCGCAGGTTTTCGCTGCTCTGATCGAATCCCAGGCCACGCAATCCGTCGTTGCCACCCAGCTCGATAATCAGGTGGGTCGGTTGATGCTCCTGCAGCAATTGCGGCAGGCGCTGCAGTCCGCCGTAAGTAGTTTCACCGCTAATACTGGCGTTGGTGACGCTTGTTTGCGGAAAACTTGACCTTATATTGTCGGTGAAGATGCGCGCCCAGCCCTTTTCTATCGGAATATTGTAGGCGGCGCTCAGACTGTCACCTAAAATCAGGATATTGATCGCGGCGTGGTTCGCGTAGCCCCAGGCGGGACACCCCAGCAAAAAAATCAGGAACATGGCTGAAGATAATCTTTGCATCGCTTTAAACCAGGTCGGTAAGTCCGTTGATACGCCGGATGGCAAGCTAGACATCGTAAATAATATATCGCTGGATGTTAAGTACCGGGAGGCGGTCGTCATCAAGGGTGCGTCGGGCTCCGGCAAGACCACGTTGCTTGGATTGATGGCGGGCCTGGACCAGGCCAGCGCAGGCGAAGTGTTCCTGTTCGGTGAAAACCTCGCCGGCAAAAGCGAGGAGCAGCGTTCCGCGATACGCGCCGGCAGGGTCGGTTTCGTATTCCAGTCGTTCCACCTGGTGCAGGGCGCGACCGCGATTCAGAACGTCATGCTGCCGCTGGAACTATCCGGTGTTGGCGGGGCATATGACCTGGCCCTGCAAAGCCTGCGCCAGGTTGGGCTCGAGGCCAAGACCGATACCCTGGTGGAGCACCTGTCGGGAGGCGAGCAGCAGCGAGTCGCGATAGCCCGCGCCTTTGCGGTCAAGCCGCGCGTATTATTCGCCGATGAGCCTACCGGTAATCTCGATGCCACCACCGGGCGCCAGATAGCGGACCTGATGTTCCACCTGCGTGACCAGTCGGGTACCACCCTGGTGCTGGTTACGCACGAAGGTGAACTGCTGGAGCGCGGCGATCGCCAGATCCTGATCGAATCCGGGCGATTGCTGAGCGGTGACGCGGCGTGAAGTTCAGGCGCGCAACCATACACGCCTACTGGTTGATGTTCGTCGCCACGGTTATCACCGTGGGCATCGTCACTTCGAGCCAGTTGGTGACCGAGCGCATCGGGCTGTTGCTGGATCGCCAGGCCAGCGAATTGCTGGCGGCCGATATGGTGATCGTTGCGAGTGCCGAATTCGATAGCGCCTACCGCCAGGAGGCGCAGCAGCGAGGCCTGCAGGTCAGCAGCAGCGTCAGCCTGCGCACCGCGATTTTTATCGATGACGATCCGCGGCTGGTAGAACTCAAGGCGGTCGACAACACGTACCCGTTGCGTGGGCGTCTGGAACGAGCACAGGAAGTCGCCGGAGAGCGTACGGTCAGCAATGAGATTCCCGCACGCGGCGAGGTATGGGTGGATACCAAGCTGGCGCAACTGGTCGGTCAATCCCTGTCGCTCGGTGAGAGCAACTTCGACACCCGTTGGTTGTTGACTTTCGAACCCGACCGCGGCGGCGCGATTTTCAACCTGGCGCCGCGTGTGCTGCTGACTATCGACGACCTCCCCGCGACCGGACTCGTCGTCCCGGGAAGCCGGGTACGTTACCGCATGATGTTTGCCGGGGAACAGGCTGACATCAATCGCTTCAAAACCTGGCTCACGCTGAACCTGAAACCGGGTGAAGAGGTCCAGGACCTGGAAA